>CALMWN010000248.1 GCA_937873555.1 uncultured Clostridia bacterium | reverse complement strand
CATGAGCTCCATCTCTCCACTGGCATCAAAGGAAATAGCGGCCGAAGCCGCAAAGAAAGGCGTTGACATGCTGGATGCGCCTGTCAGCGGAGGCGAACCCAAGGCAATTGATGCAACCATGGCTGTAATGGCAGGAGGAAAGGAAGAGGTATTTGAAAGCGTGAAAGACATCCTTCTTACAATGGGGTCAACCGCCGTACTTGTCGGCAGCATTGGAAGCGGTGTTACAACAAAGCTTGCAAACCAGATCATAGTAAACCTGAATATAGCCGCCATGTGTGAAGCCCTCGTCCTTGCCACAAAGGCAGGGGTGGATCCGGAGATTGTATACAAGGCGATAAGGGGAGGACTGGCGGGGAGCACGGTTTTGGATGCCAAAGCCCCGTTGATTTTCAAGAGGAATTTCAAGCCTGGTGGAAGAATAGATATAAACCTGAAGGATATGACCAATGTTCTTGAAACAGCCCATGAAACAGGCGTTCCTTTGCCGCTTTCCAGCCAGCTTCTGGAGATATTTCACGCCCTTAAGGTGGATGGGAAACAGGGGGACGACCACTGTGGAATAATACAATTCTATGAAAAGCTTGCAAACATACAGGTCGGAAAAGAGAGTAAACAATAACAGGAATAACGGAGGTAATACAGGATGGTTATACCGGAATTGATTAAAATCAGGCAGCGCTTTAACGACAAGCACATAACCGATATTGAGGGGACGGTCAGGAATGAGATAAAATCCTCGGGAATAAGCATCGGGAAAGGGAAGAGCATAGCAATTGCAGTCGGCAGCAGGGGCATAGCCAATATAGACAGGGTGGCGAAGGCAACCGTCGATACTGTCAAGGAAATGGGTGGAAACCCTTTCATCGTGCCTGCCATGGGAAGCCATGGCGGAGCAACCGCAGAGGGGCAGAAGGAAGTGCTTGCAGGATACGGAATAACGGAAGAGACGATGGACGCTCCGATAAAGTCTTCAATGCAGGTTGTGGAGCTGCCGCAGGGAGATCAACCCAATAAGGTATATATGGACAAGTATGCCTATGAGTCTGACGGAGTCATAATAATAAATAGAATAAAGGTACATACGGATTTTCACGGACCGACTGAAAGCGGACTTATGAAAATTTGCGTCATAGGGCTTGGAAAGCATAAGCAGGCCCTGGAAATACACAGGTATGGCGTACCCGGGTTGAAGAACCTTATACCGGGCACGGCAAGGCAGGTAATCAAGCACGGAAAGATTATCCTCGGCATAGGACTTGTGGAAAATGCCTACGATAAGACAATGGAGATAAGGGCATTGAAGCCTTCGGAAATAGAGCAGGAGGAAATGAAGCTGCTAGAAATAAACAGGAGGAATATGCCGAAGCTTCCCGTTGACAAGCTTGATGTACTCATAGTGGATGAAATGGGCAAGAACGTAAGCGGTTCGGGAATGGACACCAACATAATCGGAAGGATGAAGATAATCAACGAAAAGGAGCCGGAGAGTCCCAGGATCACCAACATAATAACCATAGGCATCACGGAAGAATCCCATGGTAATGCTGCAGGAATGGGGCTCGCAGATTTTATTACCAAGAAGCTGTTCCAGAAGGTAGATTTAAAAGCAACCTATGAAAACATAGTTACCAGTACCTTCAACGAAAGAGGAAAGATACCCATCATTGCCGAAACGGACAGACAGGCCGTGGAATTTGCACTAAGGACCTGCGGCCCGATAGATATTGAAAACGCAAGGATAATAAGAATAAAGAACACCCTTCACTTAAGTGAAATGTATGTATCAAAAGCTGTCCTGGAGGAGATAAGGGATAAGGAAAACATAGAGGTGATTGGTGAATACAGGGACATGTTCGACGGCGGAAACGAGCTTATAGGATTTAATTCGTAAAATTCGCATTTATAACCATTTTTCAGGCAAAGACTCTTTCAGTTTTTTGCATACTCTGTACTCTGTAGAGACAATGAACTGTAATGAACGGTAAATTTAGTTTTACTAAATTTACCGTTCGGTCTCTTTAATAGAAGGAATTTCTTAACTACATGCAGAATATCATACGGCTGTCAACAATCAATTTTCAGTATTAATTTTCTTTGTTATATGGTAAAATATTACGGGAAAGGGTGATTACGAATGGAAGATGTATTAAAACAGATTCTAATTGAATTAAAAGACTTAAAGGAAGGTCAGAGAAACCTTGAAGCAGGTCAGAAGAACCTCGAAGCAGGTCAGAGACGCCTTGAATCAGGTCAGAAGAACCTCGAAGCAGGTCAGAGAAACCTTGAAGCAGGTCAGAGAAACCTTGAAGCAGGTCAGAAGAACCTCGAAGCAGCTCAGAAGGATCTTGGAGCGGAGCAGAGAAGTCTTGAATTCAAGATGAATGATAGATTCGATTCACTTGAAAACAAAATGAATAACCGTTTCGATAAGCTTGAAAAGAAGGTTGACTCTATAGAGGAACAAGTTTTTAAGCTTACAGAATTTAAAACCGAAACGGTACAGCGCTTAACAGCTATTGAAGGTGGTAAAAAGTAATTTGTCAAATGGCTTATCAAATGGTACCCTTTCATTCATATCAAGGTCAAAGCTGCCATTTCCATGGAAATAAGTGAGTTGGCCGAATTCTAGTTTTTTATCACGTTAAGCTATTCATTAATCTCAATTCTAAGTTCCTCTGAATTAAAAAGGTTCTTTGCGTATTCAATAAATTTAAAAATTCCAGAATCAACCTTGCAATTTACGCATATCATAAATATATCTTTACAGAACGCATGTTCGGGGTTTATAATTATGATGTGGGGTGCAGGAAGGTTATGGATAAAAAAAGGATAATTTTTCATATAGATGCCAACAGCGCCTACCTGTCGTGGGAAGCGGTTTACAGGCTCCAGCACGGTGAAGCTGTCGACCTGCGGGAAATACCTTCCGTGGTCGGCGGAAATCAGGCAACAAGGCACGGAATCGTCCTGGCAAAAAGCATACCGTCAAAAAAATACGGGGTTAAGACTGGTGAACCGCTGATACAGGCGAGGCGGAAATGCCCCAACCTGGTGGTAGTGCCTCCACGGTATGAATTATACATGCAGTGCTCCTCGGCTATGATAGATGTATTGAAGGACTATTCGGACAAAATACAGCTTTTCAGTATAGATGAATGCTTTCTGGATTTTACAGGCATGGATGCACTGCTGGGAGACCCCCTGGAGGTTGCGCATGGGATAAAGGAGCGGATAAAGCGCGAGCTGGGCTTTACCATTAATATCGGAATAAGCTCCAACAAGCTTCTCGCTAAGATGGCAGGCGAGTTGAAAAAGCCTGACATGGTTCATACCCTGTACCCGGAGGAAATGCCTTCAAAAATGTGGGTGCTTCCGGTGGAAGAACTGTATATGGTAGGGCGGGCCACTGCTCCAAAGCTCAATCAGATGGGGATATACACCATCGGGGACCTGGCAAAAACAAATATTGATTTATTGAAATACAAGTTTAAAAGCTGGGGCCTGATGCTCTATGCCTATGCCCACGGAATTGAAGATACGCCTGTCAATAATGACGGAGCAGTCCCTTATATCAAAGGAATAGGGAATTCATGCACCATCCATTTTGACGTCGAAGACAGGGAAACGGCCCATAAGGTTTTATTGAGCCTGGTGGAAACTGTCGCCATGAGGCTGCGGCACGGGGGTTTTTGCTGCAGGCTGGTTCAGGTATCGATTAGGACCAGTGAGCTTGCATCGTACGGCCATCAAAGAAAATTTCATGTTGCCACCGACTGCACAAATGAAATCTACGCGGAAGCATGCAGGCTGTTTGACAGGGCATGGAGAGGCGAGCCGATACGCCACCTGGGGGTGAGGGTTTCGGAGCTTTGCGGGAATGATTTCATTCAGTTATCAATGCTGGAGGAAAGCTGGGAAAAGCAGAGGCTTGTAGACCGGGCTGTCGATAAAATCAGGCTGAAGCATGGGTCTTACAGCATATTCCGGGCGGGCTTCCTGCATTCAAGGCTCGCGCCGATGCAGGGAGGAGTTGTAGAAGATTTTCCGGTAATGACAAGTATCCTTTAGATGAGGTGCATATATGAAAGTATACATGAAACCTATAAAAATGATCGCCTGGTTTGCCGAAAACGGTATATTGACTCCGGTAAGATACCAGATGAATGACGAAAGCAGGCAGCACATCACCATCAACATAGACAGGGTCATCCAGAGGGATGAAGAAAAGCTAGCGGGAAACAGGATGATTATTTTCAAATGCCAGAGCGTAATTGAAGGGACAGAGAAGGTATATGAGCTGAAGTACGAAATAGGCTCGTGCAAATGGTTTTTATATAAGATGTGAATGCCATGGAATCAGGACACAAAGTTGAAAATTATATCATCTGTATAATATAATTATGATAAAATAATTTCAGGAGATGGTATTATGCCGATTATTAAGCCTATATCCGATTTAAGAAACAAGTTTAATGAGATATCCGACATTTGTCATAAGCAAGGAGAACCAGTCTTTATTACAAAGAATGGTGAGGGAGATTTGGTTGTTATGAGCCTGGCAGCATATGAAAGGCAAAAAGCCCTTTTAGATTTATATGAGAAGCTTGGTGAAGCTGAATCCGAAAGCTTGTCGGGCGCTCCAAAAGTATTGCATCAAGACCTGATGAAAAAAATAAGGAGCAAGGTCAATGAATAAGAAATACGAAATTTATTACCTTCCTTCTGCGGTTAACGATTTTGAAGAAATTATTGAATATATAAAGGCAGATAGCCCGAAGGCAGCTTTGGATACGGTGAACAAGATAGATGAAGCCATATTGAACCTTGAAGATTTTCCCGAATTAGGAGTTGTTCCAAAAGATAAACGATTAAAAAAATTAGGGTATAGGGTTTTAATTATCGGGAACTATCTTGCATTTTATGTCATCAAAGACGAAGCAATTGAGATAAGAAGAATATTGCGCGGAAGCAGAAATTACAAGTTCCTTTTGTAAGCCTTCTGTTTGATTTTCAACAAATGTCTCCCAAAAAAGCTCTTCATTTAAAAAATCTCCCTATTTGGGTTGCCCATGGAGATAATGATACTGCCGTGCAATTTGAGGAGTCTAAAAGAATCGTTGAATGTTTAAAAACGTACAACTCAAATATTATATTTAAAGTTTATAAGAGTGCAGGACATGAAGTCTGTACCACAGCATATGAGGAACCAGAGCTTTTTGAATGGCTCTTAAAGCAGAAAAGGAAGAAAAATCTGTAATTTAAGTATTTTAAAATATAATATACTCAATACAAGCTTAAACAGGGGGAATTTGTCGTGAATAATTTATCGGTGGTTTTAAGAGATGCACAGGTGAACAATTATGCAGTTGGCTCATTTAATATTTACAACTATGAAACAATCAAAGGTGTAATTGAATGTGTAAGAGAATTAAAAATACCGGCAATCATTGCTTTCGGAGAAGCATATTTGGAAAATATGAGCCCGGAGTCGGTCAGGGTATTGGCAGACACACTGTCGGAAGGTATTGTAACTCCATTGGCATTACACCTGGATCACTGCAAGTCTTTTAAAAATATTATCAAGGCCATAAGGGCAGGATTCACATCCGTAATGTATGACGGGTCAAGCCTTGACATTGAGGAAAACATAAGACAAACAAGAGAAATTGTAGATATTGCCCATTCGGTGAATGTCTCGGTTGAGGCTGAGCTGGGTTCCCTGGCCGGAGGAAAATATTCCAACGAGGGCGGCGGCAGAGAAATCTACACCGATCCGGCACAGGCCAAAAGGTTTGTAGAAGCCACGGGAGTGGATGCTCTGGCAGTTTCCATCGGTACGGTACACGGGATGTACAAGGGAATACCCAAAATAGACATGGATGTTTTAAGAAGTATTCACAGAGAGGTTTCCATACCCCTTGTCCTGCACGGAGGCTCCGGAACTCCTGAAAACATAATCAGGGAATGTATAAAAAACGGGATAAGAAAAATCAATGTCAATACCGAAATATCCATGCATACTGTGGCAGGGACGGCAAAATACATTTCTGAAAATCCCGGATGCCACCTTTCAAAACTTTCTCTGGTGCAAACGGAATTGGTAAAAGAAATAGTCAGAAAGTATATTCTAATGTTCAATTTTGAACCTGAAGGTTCCTGAAATTGAGGAGATAGTGCGGGGTATTTATGAGAATAACCATACGGCTGTTGTGACGTGAGAAAGCTCATTCCCTATCACTGGATCTGCTGAAACCCGAAAGAGGATTGCTGTCCACGGCATCCTTAAGCTGCTGCTTGTCCAGATGGGTATAGATTTCTGTGGTTGCAATGCTTTCATGTCCCAATAACTCCTGGAGGGCTCTTATATCGACATTCCCATACTTGTACATGAGGGTTGCGGCGGTATGCCTCAGTTTGTGGGTTGAATACCTCTGAGGGTCAAGACCGGCCTCTTTGATATATTTCTTAACTATTTTCTGGACCGATTCCTTGCTTATACGCTGCTTCCGCTCGCTTACAAACAGGGCGCTCCTGTCCTTTACACCGTTAACGGGACGGACCTTCAGGTAGTCGCTGATGGCCTGCAAACAGGCATTATTCAAGGGTACGCTCCGTTCCTTGTCACCCTTGCCTATGACCGTAAGGCTGTCTGATTTTATGTTGTTCAGGTTTATGCCTACCAGTTCCGACAAACGCATTCCACAGTTCAAAAACAGTGTTAATATTGCATAATCGCGTTCGGAATACTCACCCTTGACTGAGGAGAGGAGCTGCTTGCTTTCTTCGACATTGAGATACCTTGGCAGCCTTTTCAGTATTTTAGGGGACTCCAGTTCGCTTGCAGGGTTTATATCAAGGAGTTTTGCCTTGTTTGCAAGGTAGTTGAAGAAGGATTTCAGGCTGGCGACCTTCCTGGCGCGGGCGTAGGCCGTATTGCTGCGGTTGTTGCTTACATAGGACATGAAGGAATACAGGTCGCTCAATGCAACGGTTTTAATAAGTGTGATGTCTATGTCTGAGATATCTATATTGTCAAATTCCGTTTTCTTGTCGACAAGATTTTTATGAATTTTTAAAAAACGGAAAAAAACCCTCAAATCAAAAAAATACACTTGAATGGTATTTACCGATTTACCTTTGATCGTCTGGAGATAGCTGAGAAAGTCTCTTAAAACTGACGGCATATCATAATCAGAAATGTTTTTCATATGTAAAACCCCGATATTTTTAATAGTATGATAAAAATTTTGCGGGCATGAATTTTGTGTATATTTCACTCTGAATTATACAGTTTATCATCGGTATTGTCAAAATATTTGAGGACAAGTTACATAATGGATGATTATTTTGATATTATTATATATGACAACAAAATATCCATATTTATGTTTATATTGAACTTTTAATGATATATATGCTACATTGGAATTATTACAAAATATCCTTCGAAACAGGGAAGATGTAAGTATGCTTCAAATTATATTTTTCTTATTGGTGGTAACAAATATAAAAACAAGAGAGGATGACGAAAATGTCTTTTCAATGGAAAGACCGCTACGCATTAGGGATACCGGAAATCGACAGACAGCATGGGAAACTTTTTGAAATTGGAACAAAAGTCTATGACCTTGCATTATTAAACGATTCATACGACCATTATGACGAAATAATGGGAGTGTTACAAGAGTTGCTCGATTACACCGAGTATCATTTCAATTACGAAGAAGAGCTTATGAAAACACATAACTACGACGGAATTGAACAGCAGCATAAGGATCACAGCTTTTATGTCCTCAAAATCAAAAGTATTTCCTCAAAGGATATTGATGAAAACCAACAGAAGACTACTATTGAAATAGTAGACTTTTTGTCGGATTGGATAAGCAGCCATATTTTGCTTTCTGATAGAAATTATGCCACATTCTTTAAAGAAAAAGGTATAATAGCTTAAGTATATTTCAGATAAATTGGGGGCGTTCTATTCGCCCCCAAAATTTTACTTTATACTCTCCATCACGCCAATCAGCTTTTCCTCTATTCGATGAGCTAATATGTCTAAATCAGAGTCTTTTAATTCAGATATCAGACTTGAAGGTTTTATCATTCCTATAACTCCTACACCTTCTCTTTCATAGACCAGTATCTTGCAAGGAAGAAAATATGCAACTTTTGGATTTTTTTCAAGAGCGTTTATAGCTTCAACAGGATTGCAGATTTCGAAAATAGTAAACTTACCTTCAAACTCCAGGCCCTTCTCTTTGAATTTTTCAGGCAAATTGAGCTTGCATAAGACACCAAACTTAATTTCTGCCAGCTTCTCCTCCAGAGCTTTAATAGCCTGTTCATAGGAGAAATGTGTGGTTACACTGTATTCTTTCATAGATTTATATACCTCCTGTTTATGTCTTCATCTCTGCCTTTTTTCTTTTATATTCCTCATCGGATATTTCTCCACGTGCATATCTTTCATTCAATATGTCAATGGCCTTATTGCTTAAATCATTTCTGTAAGCTGTGCCGGGGTGTTGCAAGTAGCGGAATAATGCTATAATACCTAACACAACAATAATTAGAATGCCCAACATTATAATCCATCCCCAGCCATAGCCCATCATTCCATAACCGTAGCCGCCATATCCCATCATAATTTTACCTCCTGTCTTTATTGGACTTAGTTGCTTTGTATTTTATAAATACTTTAACTCTTAGATTTTTACCACTTTGTACGTGAGTCAAACATTTAACAGCTAATACTTTTAGTTTGCCCAAAAAACACGGGATTTTAATAGGACTATTAAAAATAACCAAATTAATATGAAGTAGCGCATCAGATTGTTTTGCGATCTTAATAAACTTTAATATAGTATTTTTTTTAATCTTCATAAAATCTTCACATGTTACTGATATAATAATGAATGTCAAAAGACAGGTTGTAAAGTTTTGAAGGAGTGATTGTATGGCACAAAAATCGGTTCTTAAAATAATTCAGGTTGAAGGCATGAAATCTGTCGAAAGTGAACTGCAAATTAAAAATGTCCTGGCAGCTGTAGATGGAATTATGAATGTAAAAGCAATGTGCTCAAGTTCCAATGTTTATGTCACATATGACGTGAATATGATAGGACTTGATAGAATTATCAGTATCATAGAAACACTTGGGTATAGGGTCAAAAACAAACCTGCTTCGGAACCGGCTCTAAACGGTAAGGTGAATAGTGAATATGGGAAAACGGTTTCAAAATTGCTTCAGATTGAAGGTATGACCTGTACCAGCTGTGAAATGAGGATAGAAAATAAATTAAAAAAGCTGGAGGGTGTTGTCCAGGTTAAAGCAAGTTACAGCGATTCCAATGTCCATATTACATACAATGCGGATGTACTTGGGCTTGATAGCATCGTTGACACAATTGAAAGGATTGATTACAAAGTTAAGAACAAAACCGGAGGGAAAGTTTCCGCGAACACCAGAGGAAACAATAAGGCTTCTGACGATAAAATGTCTGTAAATCAGCTTCTTGGGATAGGTATTATCATTTTTGCACTGTATGTGATTATAAAGAATACAATAGGATTTAACTTTATACCCCAGGTAAACCAGAATATGGGCTACGGAATATTATTTGCCGTAGGGTTGATCACTTCGCTTCATTGTATTGCAATGTGCGGAGGAATAAATCTGTCACAGTGTGTCTCATATAAGTATGAAGAAGGCGATGCAAATAAGATTTCAAAACTTAAACCCAGCCTGATGTACAATGCGGGTAGAGTTGTATCATATACAATAGTAGGCGGTATAGTGGGTGCATTAGGCTCTGTAATCAGTTTCTCAGGAACGGCGAAAGGAATTGTTGCAATAATTTCCGGGGTATTTATGGTGATTATGGGACTCAATATGCTGAATATTTTTCCATGGCTTAGAAAGCTGAATCCAAGGATGCCTAAAATATTCGGAAACAAGGTTCATAACAACAATGGAAAGCATGGACCATTCTATGTTGGATTATTTAACGGATTGATGCCATGTGGTCCTCTTCAGGCGATGCAGATATATGCCCTGGGTACGGGAAGCTTCTTTACCGGGGCGGTTTCAATGTTTATGTTCAGTCTTGGTACTGTACCCCTTATGTTCGGTTTTGGTGCTGTGAGTTCTTACCTGAGCGGAAAGTTTACTCACAGGATGATGAAGGTCAGTGCAGTACTTGTAATCATATTAGGTGTAATCATGTTTAACCGGGGACTGGGTTTATCGGGAATAAGTGTGGCATATGCTTCGACTCCCGCTTCTTCCAGCAGCATAGCAAAAATTGAAGGAAATGTGCAGACTATTACAACCCAGCTGGATTCAGGCAGATATCCGCGAATCATTGTGCAAAAAGGCATTCCGGTAAAATGGAATATGAAAGCAAATGCCCAGGACATCAATGGTTGTAACGGTACAATTGATATCCCCAAATACAATATAGAAAAAAAGCTGCAGGCTGGTGACAATATAATCGAATTCACACCTGATGAGAGTGGAAACATTCCATACAGCTGCTGGATGGGTATGATACGGAGCAATATCAAGGTGGTAGATGATGTTTCAAAGGTATCAAGCAGTGATTTAAGCCAGGCATCCGGTTCAGGTTCAACGGGTGGTATTCTCGGCGGCGGTGGATGCTGCGGGGCAACACCCACAAAGTCTGCCAATGGGAAGATACCCACGGATAATATACAGGTTGCAAAGGTCCAGGACGGGCAGCAGGAAGTAACCGTTACCGTAAATGACCAGGGTTATTCACCGGCTGCAGTTGTACTCCAGAAGGGCGTAAAGGCAAAAATAAAGTTTAACACCGAACGTTTGAGTTCCTGCAATGCGATAGTTGTATTCCCTGAGTACCAGGGACAGTTGAACCTGCAAAGCCAGAAGGAAACACCCTGGCTGACACCTACACAGGATTTCACCTTCCAGTGCGGTATGGGAATGCTCCATGGTTATGTAAAAGTCGTTGATGATGTAAACAAGGTTAACCTTGATGATATAAAGAAGCAAATCCAGAACTACACGCCTCCAAGAGGTATAGGCGGATCTGGCGGAGGATGCTGCGGAGGCTGATATCTCCATACTATAAATAGAGAGGATATTTTATATGATTCAAAAACAATCTTTAAAAATATCGGGAATGTCCTGTGCGGCATGTGCTGCCAGGATTGAAAAAGGGTTGGGCAAGCTGGAAGGGGTAAATTCGGCCAACGTTAACTTCGCTATGGAAAAAGCTACAGTAGAGTTCGATAACAAGCTTATTAATGCACAGAAATTTGATGAGGTTATCAGGAAACTGGGCTATGAAATTATTAAGGAAAAAGAGACAGAAGAAAACAGGATTGAATTGAAAATATCCGGTATGAGTTGTGCCGCCTGTGCAGCAAAAATTGAGAAAAAGCTGAGCAAGCTTGGAGGAGTAAGCAAGGCCTCTGTTAATCTGGCAACTGAAAAGGCATCCGTAGAGTTTGATTCTTCTGAGATAAAGGTTTCGGAATTGATAAAAACTGTAGATGGGCTTGGCTATGGTGCCGAAAAAGCTGAGGAGGTAACACGGGACAGAGAAAAAGAACAGCGGGAAAAAGAAATTAAAAAGCTCAGAATAACATTAATTGCTTCAGTGGTCTTAAGTTTACCATTAGTGCTGGCAATGATACTGACGGTTCTTCGTATAAATCCGCCTTCATTAAAGGATATAACCAATTTCCTGCACAATGAGTATTTCCAATTGATAGTAGCGACTCCAATCCAGTTTATTATCGGCTTTAGATTTTATAAACATGCTTTTTATGCTTTAAGAGCAAAGAGTGCAAACATGGATGTGCTGATTTCGATGGGAACATCGGCTGCATACTTCTACAGTTTGTATAACGTATTCTTTGTTCCCATGCAGGAAGGCGTCATGAAGGATTTATATTTCGAAGCGGCTGCTGTTATTATTACCTTGATTCTTTTGGGCAAATACCTGGAAGCCGTTGCAAAGGGTAAAACATCTGAAGCCATAAAGAAGCTTATGGGCCTGCAGGCCAAAACAGCAAGAGTCATAAGAAACGGTACTGAAGAGGATATACCTATTGAAGACGTGGAGGCCGGGGATATTGTTGTTGTAAGGCCCGGGGAAAAAATCCCGGTGGACGGGAATATCCTTGAAGGCAATTCCTCTATCGATGAGTCCATGCTGACAGGGGAGAGCCTGCCTGTTGAAAAGAAGCCGGGAGACTTTGTAATAGGAGCAACCATAAATAAATTCGGTACATTCAAATTTGAAGCAACCAAGGTAGGCAAGGATACGGCATTATCCCAGATTATCAAGATGGTTGAGGAAGCTCAGGGCTCAAAAGCACCGATACAAAAAATTGCAGACCAGGTTTCTGGAATATTTGTACCGGTGGTAGTAGTAATAGCGGTTATAACCTTCATGATCTGGTACTTTAGCGGAGGAGGGCTTACAAAAGCCATCGTCAGTGCTGTCGCAGTCCTGGTCATAGCATGTCCTTGCGCTTTGGGTCTTGCAACACCTACAGCTATTATGGTCGGTACTGGAAAAGGTGCTGAAAACGGGATACTCATAAAAGGTGGAGAACACCTTGAAATGGCATATAAATTAAATGCAGTAGTACTTGACAAGACCGGAACCATAACCAAAGGCCAGCCTGAGGTAACGGATATAATTTCCTTAAATGCTTTAGACAGGCAAGCAGTTTTAAGGTTTGCAGGCATATCGGAGAAGAACTCCGAGCATCCGCTGGGCGTTGCAATTTTTGAGCACAGCAAGAAAGCCTTCGGCAGCGTACCTGACCCTGAAAAGTTTGAAGCCATTCCCGGAAGAGGGGTTATGGCAGTAGTAGACAACCGTGTTATTTATATGGGGACCAGGAAACTCATGATTGAAAAAGGCATTGATCTGGGGACCGTTGAGATGACTTTGTCAAGACTAGAGGATGAAGGAAAGACGGCAATGCTTATGGCGGTAAATAATGTAATGGAAGCTGTTGTAGCCGTTGCAGATACGTTGAAGGAAAATTCCAAGGAAGCCATCGGCGATTTACAGAAGATGGGCATCGAAGTCTATATGATTACAGGTGACAACAAGAGGACTGCAAATGCCATTGCAAAGCAGGTGGGCATAACCAACGTCCTGGCCGAAGTCCTTCCCGAGAATAAGGCGGAAGAAGTTGAAAAGCTCAAAGCCAAAGGTAAAATCGTTGCAATGGTTGGGGATGGCATCAACGATGCCCCGGCTCTTGCAACAGCTGATATAGGCATGGCTATCGGTACAGGGACGGACGTCGCAATTGAAGCCGCCGACATAACACTGATGAGGGGTGATTTAAGGACTATACCCGCTGCAATAAGGCTTTCAAGGAAAACAATGTGGAAGATAAGGCAGAACCTGTTTTGGGCATTTTTCTATAATGTAATCGGCATACCCTTTGCAGCATTAGGTATGTTAAGTCCGATAATTGCAGGGGGGGCCATGGCTTTCAGTTCGGTATCGGTTGTAACCAATTCATTAAGCTTGAAGAGTTATAATCCTTCAAGAATCAAAAACCGTAAGGTTGAGGCACAGCCTTCAAGAATTGATGCAGAACCAAAGCCTGATGAAAAGCCGAAGCAGAATATAGAACAATTAGAAAGAATTATAAAGGAACAGGACTCAAAGCTGGTGGAACTGGAGAAACAGAATCATGCTCTCTAGTGAATAAACTAAAAAACTATGAAAAGCAGTTAAATGAAATCATTGGTGAAGAAAATGAACTTCACGAAATTATTGAGTTAAAAAATAAAGCAGTATAAGATCATGAATGGAGGGGTGTAAAATGGCAAAGGAAACAAAAATATTGAATGTTGAAGGAATGTCCTGCAGCCACTGTGAAAATGCGGTAAAAAAATCAGTTGGAGGATTGGACGGAGTAAGCAGTGTAAGTGTTGATCTGAAAGGTAAAAAGGTAACAGTGGAATTTAACCCGGAAAAAGTAACGGTGAATGCAATTAAAGACACCATAGAAGACCAGGGTTACGATGTAAAACAGTAAAACTCTGGAAATATTAAACAATGATGATCAAAAGCTCCTTGAATAAGGAGCTTTTTGGATTGATAAATAGTTTCTTCACAAAATCTCCATAATAATGTGTTAACATTATTATGAATGTGATAATAAATACAGAACACTGCACGGTGGAGGAAATTATGACGAGTGCTGCGAAAAAAATACTTATTATTGACGATGAGCCTAAAATTATAGAAGTGGTTAAGTCCTATCTCGAAAACAGCGGGTACAATGTATTTGAAGCATATAACGGAAAGCAGGCTTTTGAACTTTTTGAAAAGACTGGTCCCAACCTTGTGGTTTTAGACCTGATGCTTCCTGATATTACAGGTGAAGAAATATGCCGGACGCTACGAAAAAAGTCGAGAGTGCCGATTATAATGCTTACAGCCAAAATTGAGGAGGAAGATATATTAAAAGGCCTTGATATCGGTGCGGACGATTATGTGACCAAGCCTTTCAGCCCAAGACAGTTAGTAGCGAGGGTATCAGCACTTTTAAGAAGGACCGAAGAAGATGGAACGCTGCTTACAGATATACTGTCATTTAACAATGATGATTTAACTATAGATTATAAAAACTATGTGGTAAAAAAACATGGGATGGAGATCAGCATTACTCCAAATGAATATAAAATACTTACGGCAATGTCTAAGTATCCCAGGAAGGCTTTCACACGTGAAGAATTGATATCCCTTGTCTTAGGCGAAGATTTTGAAGGCTTTGACAGGACAATTGATACTCATATAAAAAACTTGCGGCAGAAAATAGAGACAGACCCTAAAAATCCTCAATATATTTTGACTGTGCATGGAATTGGTTACAGATTTGGTGGTGAGTAAAATGAGATATAGCTTAAGGACAAAGCTTTCATTATCTTACGTTCTGGTTGCCCTGCTTCTGGTTGCAGTAATAAGTTTTATTACAAATTTCCTGCTGGAAAAGCAATTCAAGGACTATATCATGCAACAGCAGGGACAAAGGAATAAAGATACTGTAAGCCTTGTTAGCCAACAATACAAAGGAGGCGAAGCAGGTTGGGATAAAACGGGTATCGAAAGCATAGGTGTTTCCGCACTGGCCCAGGGAATCATTGTAAAGGTGCGGGATAGTTCCGGTCAGATAATTTGGGATGCGACTGTCCATAATAACGGGACGTGCAGCACTATGCTGGCGCATATGGCACAAAATATGGCCAGCCGCTATCCCAATTTCAAGGGTGGATATGTTGAGGCCAGTTATCCTGTGACCCGTAATTTTACACAGATAGGCAGTGTGGACATTGGCTATTATGGCCCTTACTATTTCAATGATAATGACCTGGCTTTTATAAATACTTTGAATAAGATGTTGGTGAGCGTTGGGATATTTTCGCTGATTTTTGCTCTTCTACTAGGGGAGTTTATGGCGAGACGCTTAAGTATGCCCATATCAAGAGTTATTGCTTCAGCAAGACAAATCTCCAAGGGATATTTCGATGACAGGATTTCGGATAAGTCAAACACGAAAGAAATTGGACAACTAACAACAACGATCAACGACCTTGCTGAAAATTTAAAGATGCAGGAAACTTTAAGAAAACGTTTGACTGCCGATGTTGCCCATGAATTGCGTACACCGCTTGCCACCCTGCAGAGTCATTTGGAAGCAATGATTGACGGTATCTGGAAGCCGGATACCGAAAGGCTAAAAAGCTGTCATGAAGAAATCATGCGCATTAACAGGTTGGTTGGAGACTTAGAGAAGCTTGCAAGATACGAAAGTGAAAATTTGATTTTAAGTAAAACATATTTTGATATATCCGAGTTAATACATCATATCGTGAACAATTTTGAAACCGATTTTGCGGGCAAGGGAATTGGAATCAGCTTCAAAGTGGCTGATGAGAAGATAAATGCAGACAAGGATAAGGTAAGTCAGGTAATGGTGAATCTTATATCAAATGCCTTAAAATACACACCTCAGGGCGGTTCAGTGGAAATTCATGTAAAAGGCTCAGATACTGAGGCTGAAATAGGGGTAAAGGATACAGGCTTGGGAATACCGCCTGAGGATTTGCAACATATTTTTGAAAGATTTTACCGGGCAGACAAATCAAGGAATCGTATGACTGGAGGTTCAGGAATAGGTCTGGCTATTGTAAAAGCGATTGTTGAAGCCCATAAGGGCAGTGTTACGGTACGGAGCGAACTGGGAAAAGGGACTGAATTCACTGTGATATTACCAAAACAGACAGGTTGACAGCTTGCCTGTTTTGGTAATAAATCTATTAATATTAATATGGTATATAATGATATAGATATTTACGGCAAATATGAACGTTTCGTAATAAATACGAAGAACATGAAATACTCCGGGCATTCTGGAGAGAAAAGAATGGCCTATAGAATTGCTTTGACATTACTGAACGAAGGGAGTAACATTTTATTTGATATCGGCTGTAGTGCATTGAAATAGAATAAAAAATATTGTTGCAAGGAGGCATATGAACTGTCTCTTATACACATCTGACGCTGCCGACGAAGAGGATAGTGTA
>CALMWN010000247.1 GCA_937873555.1 uncultured Clostridia bacterium | reverse complement strand
TTCATTCCAATTAATTGGATAATATTCAATCCGGTCCTCTATTAATTTTGATAATAGTTTACCAATTTGTTCATCCGTGCAATTTTTATTTGGTTTCAAAATCATTTTATATCACTCCCGGGTTTAGATTTTTGGCCACCCTCGATATAGCATCAGTTAAATCCGCTGGTATTAAATTTACCCTTTCAAAAATATCCAAATGGCAATCTCCAGAAATTCGGCGTTGAACGCCTTCTATAAGTGTCATATACTACTTCATAGCTCTTATCTAAAAATAGCTTACATGCTTTTATAAACTTTTCTTTCAGACCACCTTTGGTTTACATCTCCGGACTTATCTGTTATACTTTTAAGCAATAACGACATATCTATCGCTAACATGATACACACCTTGATTTACTGGATATACATATTATTGGTAGCAGGCATAGCCTTCATTCCAGGCTTTGCTATCGCAATGCTCATCAAGAAGTTAGATATTACCGAGCAATTAGCAATTAGTTTCGGTTTTTCATTTTTGATCGTTGTATTGCTAACACCGCTCTTTGCAGCGCATCTTGACATGGTTGCTCGTGCTCTATTCTTGGTCATTTTTATAGCTTCAATTGTTTATATTGTAAAGCAAAAACAAAACGTAGAACTTAACCACGACTTCATCTTTTTAACACTAATTCTTGTGATAAGTTTCGTTTCCAAATTTTTTATTCAGACGCTATGGGAATATCCAGTTATTGGCGGTGATTGGTATGGGCATACTTTAATAAGACCGTACATGTTCAATATCGGCGATTGGACACCTCCACAGGAGAGAACTCCGTTATTCAATCTTTTAATTTATTCATACCATCATTTATTAGGAACATCTTTATATCAATATTGGATTTCACAGATCATAAGCGTGGTGGCTAATAGCGTATTCATCCTTCCTGCATTTGTACTAGCAAAAAAAGTATTTGGGGAAAAAGTCGCGAAAATATCCGCTGCTTTTATGATAATAACACCATTTTTAGTTCAACAAGCGATCTACACATGGCCTAAGAATATGGCGATGTATTTCAGCTTGCTGATGATTTATTTCTTATTCTTCCGTGGGAACTCGGAAAACAATACGATGAACTATGGATTTGCAGGGTTCTTTGGTGCAGTAGGATTTTTAACACATAACTATGTCCTGTTTTATATATTCACCGCATTAATAGCTTTTGTTTATGTCATAAAACTTTACAATTATAAACAACTATGGACGATTCTGCATGAACTTTTGAAGACCAAATTTATATGTTTTTTCGTTGCATTGATTGTAGTTACAATACCTTATTTTTTATGGGTTTATTCCTTCTATGGCACAATATCCACATCGAGATTATTTATTTACTATCCCTTCGCAGTAGAAGGGTACTGGAACATTGGTAGTTCACAAGAAGTTTTTGAAACATTTTTCAATACACCCATCCAGCATATAATCGGAATACGAATTTTTAATGCGGTAGTTACTTTAACGCCTGCTGCATTGCCAATTAATCCTGTTGCAACTCATTTCCGCACCTATAACCCAATTTATTATTATTCGCATGATTATCCAGGTGCTCTTTCAACCTTAATGTATGTCTTAGTGTTATTGTGGTTTTTAAAGTATTTGATTGGCAAAACAAAGACAGATAAAGTCTTAGTAATATTTGTGGTAATACCCTTTATTTTATTTTGGATTTGGTGTGGGTGGTTAGATTGGGGTTTGTTAACCCAGGGGTTACATCCCACAATTCCAATCTTAATTATGCTAGGGTTTAATGAATTATATAAATTCAAAGCTCAAAGGATTAGATCTATCTTGATATATTCGGTGTTTGTAGGATGTCTGATTGAAGATTTGATTTATGGCATACTGACACTCAAATTTTATCAACTTGGTGGCGGGTTATATATGGTAGCAGAAGGCATACAGCGATATATTCCTGATTTTCAGATTTCAGAGTTCGTTTCTGCACGTTTCCTTCTTACCGGTCCAGACCTTTTGCTTAATTCGATTATTTCAGTTGCGATAATAATTACAACTTTGTGCTATTATCGTTTTTCAAGAAGTGGAAAACATAATTGTACTGTCTGCTAAGATGCTGCACTTTCCTTTCCCTCCGATTTTTTAAAATACATTGGAAATCCACATTATAAACTTACTGCAACACGCTTGTGGCACTACAACTCATCATCTTATCCTCTATATATTTTGAAATCTCCGAAATCTTTCTCCAATTTATATTTTGATTCTATTGATTCAAATACCTCAGCATATGCAAGTGTAGTGAAATAACCCCCTTTGGATATTACAATGTACCTTACATCTTTGTTTTCAATTAGTTTACTAAGCTCCTCTGGATTTTCAGGCAATCGATAGAACTCTTTCACACCCAAATAATATGCCACATCCTCCCGTGCTATGACCACTTCACACGCATTAATCTGTGGCCTTAAATAATCCATCATATCTTTCATACCACTCTCACCGTAGAAATAGCCGGTGGCATAATCCGCTTTAACTTGCAAAACATCGATATAGACGCTGCACAGAAGGAGCGGGACGATAAGCGAGAGTATAAATGCATTTTTTACTTTTAATACTCTAAAAATCATATAAGAGATGACCAAGGGGAGAACGTACAGCATACTTACTAGAGCCGTTTCTTCTACTATTTGCTGTAAAAATAACGTATTCAAAATAACTCTATCAATTAATAGCGGATCTCCTAACAATAAAAGCGAGTACACAATTATAATTATAGAGACAAGGACCACTGTATGCACATCCTTTCCTGTAAAATCGTTAACTCGCATAATAACATAACCAGCAAAAACGACAGAGAACAGTGGCATCATTGGCACAAAATATTTTGGAAAATCCTGTGTCTGATAAGAACCAACAATGATATACTCAAAGAAAATTAAGAGACCAACGATAACAAGAAAATCAAAACTAACTGCTTTTTTATATTCATAATACAAGCTTGCCCGAGCTATAAAAACCACGAAGAGAAGGAAGAGAAAAAAGGGTGTTGCCCAAAAGAGTATGTTTTTAAATCCCCACAGATGCGTAAGTAAGAAATGCGTTATACCTGCGCCCGTATTTATGTACCCAATGTTGCGCAAAAAGGGCAGCCAAAAAGGTAGCTTCAAAATGTTGCAATATAAAAACCATGTAGCCAAAAAAATGAGACTACCAATAACTCCTATTATTGCAGATTCTCGTAATCCCTTTTTATGCTCCCCGTTTAAGGTATGAAAAATAAAGATGCCGAGAAGAAGCATAGGCGGCGTTGAAATTTTCGACCAGAGCGATAGAGCGAATAAAATGCCGAGCGCCAGTAAATTCTTCAGTTGTGATCTATCCAGTTTTAAATACGCATAAACAAAGAGTGCGATGAAAAACATTAAGGTACTGTTGTCAATATCTATGAGAAGTGAGCCTTGAATGACGAGCGGATTGAACAAGAAGATTAAAACCGCCAGCACTTGTGAGAAGTTTGAAGTAATAAGATGTCTCGCAAGTAAATAAACGATCACAAGTGTAAGTAATGTAAAAA
>CALMWN010000246.1 GCA_937873555.1 uncultured Clostridia bacterium | reverse complement strand
ATGACATGGATGCCATCGGAAAAGCGATTGAGGAGGCAAAAGCAGAAGGGGCAAAGCCTTCATTGATAATAATAACAACGCAGATAGGCTTTGGTTGTATCGCCAAGCAGGGAAAGGCTTCCGCTCACGGAGAGCCTCTGGGAGAGGAAAACGTGAGGCTGACCAAGGAGAATCTGGGGTTTCCTGCTGATAAGACTTTCCATGTTCCTGATCAGGTAAGGGATTATATGAACCAACGGAAAAAGTGTTTAAAAGACTATGAAACCGAGTGGAACAAGTTATGGAAGTCCTATGCCGAAAAATACCCCGATAAGGCAGCAGAGTGGGATAAATGGCACAGCACGGCAATACCCGGAGAATTTATGGAAAGTGATGAATTCTGGAAATTTGAAGAAAAGGCAGTTGCCACCAGGGTAGCGTCAAATGAAGTTCAAAACCGCATTTCAGCACTACTCCCGAATCTCATTGGAGGATCGGCGGACCTTGCGCCTTCTACCAAAACCCTTATTAAGGGAAGGGAGGATTTTCTGGCAGGAAATTTCTCAGGGTCGAACATGCATTTCGGAGTAAGGGAGCATGCAATGGCAGCCATAGTCAACGGTATGGCATTACATGGAGGACTTCTGGCATTTGCTTCAACCTTCTTTGTTTTCAGTGATTACATGAAGGCAGCAATGAGGCTTTCTTCAATAATGGAGCTGCCGGTTCTTTACATACTTACACATGACAGTATAGGAGTCGGTGAGGACGGGCCTACACACGAACCCATAGAGCAGCTGGCAGCACTCCGGAGCATTCCCGGCTTTACGGTATTCCGCCCTGCAGACGGAAAGGAAACTGCAGCCGGCTGGTATACAGCACTAAAAAACAAAAACGGCCCAACAGCCCTTGTCCTGACAAGGCAGAACCTTCCTTATATAAGTGAAACAGGCAGGGAGGCTGTGAAGGGGGCATATATTCTTCTTGACCCTGAAAAGCAGACACCGGATATAATCCTGATTGCCAGCGGGTCTGAAACTTACCTTGCATTAAATGCAGGCAAGGTATTGAAGGAAAAAGGGATAGCGGCAAGGGTGGTAAGCATGCCTTCATGGGAGATATTCGACTCTCAGACGGAGGAATACAGGGAAAAGGTGCTGCCAAAGGCTGTCAGAGCAAGGCTTGCAATAGAAGCGGGTTCACCGCAGGGTTGGCACAAATATACCGGCCTTGACGGTGATATGATCTGCATGGACTCCTTCGGACTGTCCGGAACAGCAGAATCACTGTTCAAACATTTTGGATTTACAGTGGAAAACATAGTTGAAAAGGCTTTAAAGCTTTTGAATAAACAGTGATAACTACAGAATTTATTGATGTTTTATTCAGGAGGATGCATTGTGAAAAGGGCTGAAGTAAAAGTTCCTGCAGAGGAAATTGAGATACAGAAGGATTTTATAAGAAAAATAAAGGAATTGAATGAAGGCAGCCTGTTGAAATACAGCATAAGTACTTTCGGCTGCCAGATGAATGAGCATGACTCGGAAAAACTGGCCGGAATGCTGAACGATATGGGTTATGTGGAAACTGACAAGACAGGGGAAAGCGATATTATAATATATAACACCTGCTGTGTAAGGGAAAACGCAGAATTAAAGGTATACGGACATCTTGGCGCACTAAAAAAACTCAAGGAAAGCAGGCCCGGGCTGATAATTGCCGTGTGCGGCTGTATGATGCAGCAGCAGGATGTGGTTCTACATATCAGAAAGAAGTACAGGCATGTCGACCTCATTTTCGGTACCCACAACCTGTACAAATTTCCCGAACTTGTATTCAACACAATAAATTCAGGAAAAGCAGTCATAGATGTATGGTCATCAACAGGTTCCATCGCGGAAGACATGCCGGTTGAGCGCAAGGATGGAATAAAGGCCTGGGTAACGGTGATGTACGGCTGCAATAACTTCTGCTCCTACTGCATTGTCCCATATGTAAGAGGCAGGGAAAGAAGCAGACGCGAAAAGGATATTGTTAATGAAGTAAGGATGTTAGGACAGCAGGGCTACAAGGAAATCACCCTGCTTGGACAAAATGTGAATTCCTACGGACTGGATCTGGAGGAAAGCAAAAGCTTTGCCGACCTTCTATACAGCCTTGAAAAGGTGGAAGGAATAGAAAGGATAAGGTTTATGACTTCACACCCCAAGGACCTGTCTCAGGATCTGATATATGCAATAAGGGACTGCAAAAAGGTGTGTGAGCATCTTCACCTCCCTATACAATCAGGAAGTACCAGAATACTTTCTGAAATGAACAGAAAATATTCAAGGGAACAGTACCTTGAACTTGTGGGACGGGTAAAGGACAACATACCGGGGATATCCCTCACCACCGACATAATTGTAGGATTTCCCGGGGAAAGCGAAACTGACTTTGATGAAACCATTGATATCATGGAAAGGGTCAGATTTGACACTGCCTATACCTTCCTCTATTCCAAAAGAACAGGAACACCGGCAGCGAAAAATCCCGATCAGGTACCTGAAGAGATTAAGAAACATCGGTTTGACAGGCTGATAGCTGTCCAGAATAAAATAAGCAGGGAAATCAACGACCTGCTTGTGGGGTCGGTAGAAGAGGTACTTGTAGAGGGATTGAGCAAAAACAGTACTACAATGTACACAGGAAGAACCCGCTCAAACAAGATCGTAAACTTCAGAGGGAGCAGTGAACTGCCGGGAAAACTGGTGAAGGTAAGAATCGATGCCTCACAGACCTGGTCTTTGGAAGGCACGGTAATATAATGGGTTAATTCTCAATGCCTATATAGTCAGTACTGAGGGAAATCTCTCCTTTTTCACTCATGACAGGCATTATGAACTGTTCCTTGTCTGTTTCATAATAATTATATTTGTCAAGGTATGGGGAATAAGTATTCATGTAAACAAGGTTGTTCCTTGCATCAAAATGTAAAAGCCTCATATAGCCGGATCCGCCATCGGGTAAAGCCTGGTAATCGGAAAGAACTTCATAGACTGTACGGCCATTGATTTTTTTCACATTTGCCATGGCACCCGGATAATGTCCGCACAGTACCATAAAGACATTTTCATTTTGTTTAACAACATTGTCCATTATGTCCTGGGCCTGGTATATATATCCCCCGCGGGGATTGATATAGGCATGCACTGCTATGATTGCCTGCCTGTCGCTGTACTTCCTGAGGATTTTATCCGCCCAGTCAAGTGAAGTATTTTCAACCTGCCAACCCAGGTACAGAATTATGAACTTCCTACCTGC
>CALMWN010000245.1 GCA_937873555.1 uncultured Clostridia bacterium | reverse complement strand
TGCTGTCCTTGGCATATGGCTTCCTCCATTTTACTTTTTCTTCCACTATATGCCACTTATTGTCGACTGTCAATTATTCCCTAAGAAACGTCCCTTTTAATTCCTTTCATCATTTACTAACACACAGCTTCCAATTTATCTTCAATATGGAGAGAAGCTTCTTGGATGAATGTATCCAACTCTCTCGAGGAAAGATATATAAGATTCCTCTCTGATTTATGGTAGTTTGCTATGTACATTTCTCTGATATGTTTAAACCTATTTGTAAATGCCCCTTTTGGGAAAAAATCAAGAAAGTCTTTAACTTCAACAATATGTTGAAAACAAGTAAAGAATAAAGAGTTTTTATTTTCCCTTAAATATTTGAATTCAAGCTCAACTGAATCCTTTGTTACTTCCTTGCTGATAAGATTTGAATCTTTATTCAAAATTCCTTTAAATAAAAATTCTTCTTTCTTTTTATCCATTAATTTTTTCCACTCAATATCAATTAGTAGATGAACATAATAACCCATTAAGAATGAGTAATATTCCTGTTCATGCGAGAACTTGATATCAGAAATGTGCTGATCATAGAATACCTCAGAATGTATTTCATTATTTTCATCTCTAAAATGCGTGATTGTGCTTGGCGGATCATATTTACTCCAGTCTTCATTTGGAACTCCTGCATCAGGCGCAATCGTTCCCGTCACAAATGCTATTTTATCAAACCTATACCCGTCTTTCAGAATATTTTCAGCAATTCTTAAGTGGTTTACCCACGTTGCCATCCCGCTTACTCCCCCTTTTTTCTTAAGCATACTTTTGCATTGTTTCATACTACAATATAAGTATTATACTAAAGTATAATGTAATTGCAATAGATACCTTATATGGATGTTATTGTAAGTAAATGCTGTCATGGGGAACATTTACGTTCCCATCCATTTACAATGAATCTGGCATTTACTTTAAATTGATATACAAAAGTGGATTGTGCTAAGTTATTATACAAAATGAATTTTTCGTATTATCAACTTATATTATGCACTTATTTGAAATGTTGGCAGTATTTCTTAATTTAATGTGCTTTTCATTTTCTGATATGGATGCTGGTATTACCTCTTATATAAATACCAGTAACTTCAATTCCTGACGGTCAACATTGTGCAATATTTGATCATTCAATCTCAGCATTTTTTAAGTTTAGGTTCGCATTTTGCTCACCATCTGCTGTCACACAGTAACATTTAATGATACAGCAGCCATTTATCAGGAAATAATGCACTCGTTATGACAAACCGGCGGTTCTTTGCAAGGAGTACCAAAGAGCCGCCGGTTTGTCATTGGGGAAATTCGTATATCACTATTTTTTCTTCTTCTCTTGTTCTTTTTACATCAATTATTCTTTGGTTTTCCGAGCCTCTGAATTTCAAAAGCAGACTGCGCTTTTTTATTTCAAACCTTCCGTCTACCAGTATATCAGTCACGGCAAGCAGTTCGGACCAACCCTTCCGTTTCTCCGGATTACCATTTAAGTATTCATAAGTGTACCCTGTATAGGTCATCACATTCAGTCCAATTTTTTTTGCTTCAGCAGCAAGTTCAGCAAAACCTTCTGCCTGTTCAAAAGGCTCTCCCCCGCTTAAGGTGATCCCGTCAAGCAAAGGATTCTTTTTGAGCTGTAGTATTATATCATTGATATTTACCATATTTCCGCCGTCAAAGGAGTGGGTTTCAGGATTGTGACAGCCGGGGCAGTTATGCCTGCAGCCCTGAGCGAATATCACACAGCGTATACC
>CALMWN010000244.1 GCA_937873555.1 uncultured Clostridia bacterium | reverse complement strand
AGACACCGCCCTTTCACGGCGGTAACAGGGGTTCGAATCCCCTATGGGTCACCAAAAAAGCAGAGAACAGAAGTTGAAATATTTATAAATCTTTATTGGAGCAATAATTCTGATTTCTGGTATCTGCAATATCTGGCCCGGTAGTTCAGTTGGTTAGAATGCCAGCCTGTCACGCTGGAGGTCGAGGGTTCGAGCCCCTTCCGGGTCGCCAACAAGCAGAGACTGGAAACTGGAAAGAAGAGACTGGAACAAGAAGACTCTTTGGATTTTTCAAAGTCCGGTATCTAGTGTCTATTCTCTAGTATCTGCGGTATACGCTGGTGTAGCTCAGCAGGTAGAGCAGCTGACTTGTAATAGAAAGTTGCTTGTGTTTGATGGTAAGAACTCTGTAATCCTTGTGGATTATGGGGTTTTATTTATTTCTGGGACTTCTGATTAATCCTATCCAAATCACAGGATAAGGAGAGGGTTAAAATGGCAAGGTTAAAGCTGAACAATGTAACAAATGGCAAGACTCTGGAAGTAGGTGTGGAAGAGTTTATCACATTCTGTAAGGTGAAGAAACTTTCTGACAAGACCATTCAAAACTATAATCTATGGTGCAAGGACTTTACATTATTCCTCAAGGATGTTGGAGTACAGCAGGTTAAAGACATTTCACAAAGCCATATGAACAGCTATTGCATAAATCTACAGGCAAGGCTACAAGATGCCAGTGTCAACACAGGGTTAAGGCATTGCAGGGCAATATTGAACTACTGGAACAGCCTTGGATACCTACCAAAAGTCAAAATTACACTCCTGAAGGTTCAAGAAACAGTCAAGGACTGCTATTCCAACACAGAACTATCTATTTTGTTGAAGAAACCAGACACAAAGACCTGCAAGTTTGCTGACTACAGGAACTGGGTTATTGTCAATGTGCTTACTGCTACAGGACTGAGAGCTAACAGCATTCTAAACCTCTCCAAGCAGGATGTAGACTTTGAAAATGGCTTCCTGAAAGTCCAGATAACCAAGCAGAGAAAGGCACAACTGCTGCCATTGCCAAAGCAGTTATTGACCATCTTAAAGCAATACATCAAGGCAGTTCCCTCAGACATAGACCTGCTGTTCCCCTCTGAACTGGGAAAGAAGATGCTGACAACAACCCTTTACCACAGCATGGAAACCTACAATAAAGCAAGGGGCATCATGAAGGTGGGACTCCACAGGTACAGGCATACATTCTGTAGGAACTACCTCTTAAATGGTGGCAATGTTTTATACCTCCAGAAGTTGTTAGGGCATTCTCAGTTGACCATGAGTCAGAAATATGCCAATATCTACAGCAGTGACCTCCAGAACACTCTGGAATGTAACATCTACAACCAGCTTGTATCTGGTGAGGAGAGGATTAAAATGCAGAGCAGGAAATAATATTGATAACTGTAGGGCTGTGGGTATCCATAGTCCTTTAATTTTACCCTTCTACATAAGGTAGGCATTCAGCTGACTACTAATCAGTTGTCACTCACATTACCCCTTGCCTGCTGGGTTTGATGGATGTTGATGTTGTGAAAAGCATTGTTACAGCATCTGACTCAGCATTCACAGACAACTTTTTGGCTATCAACAAGGGGGTAACCTTCTTTTTTGCACTTATGCATTGTTGATAAAGTAGGTTTAGGTTTTTTGAGAGTTTTACTCAAAACTTTCACCTATATATAATAAACTCATACATGAATACCCTTGAACAAAGATGATTATGCCAATTAGTGGAGGCTTTATATGCTTAACTTACTATTCAACAACATTTTACAATTTTTGATATATTGTGGTATAATGTGAGAAGTGTGTTTTGGAGGTGATGAGGACTTGAGTGAAATAGACTACAAGAAAGAAATACCATTATTAGAGAACCAAATTAATATAGAGGTATCAAACTTTTTAAATAAAATCAATAAGAAAATCAACAAAGAGGAAGTATACTTTAAGCATCTAAAGAATAGATTAAGTTTTGTTCAATGGATGAATAAAAAGTTTGATTTATCTTTTTCTGATATTCCAGCAAGGGTTATGCAGAGGGAGATTTTCTATTGTCAGTTAGGCAATAATTTAGGCAGTGAACAAGGAACCAAAAGACCAGTAGTTGTTCTACAAAACAACATAGGAAATAAATTTGGGAATACTACAATAATTGCCCCAATAACAACATATGAAAATAGTAAGTTTACAAAAACTAATGGAGTATGGTATATTGAATATGAAAAAGATGGGGCTCTTGTAAAAAGGAAGTTAGATTTCTATGAAGTACCTGTTGAGCTGGAGGAAAACCCTGTCCAAACAGTAGTTGGAATTACAAATATTGTACATATGAGGGAAGTTAGCAAAAAAAGATTAAGCAAAACACCTGTTGCAAAGGTAACAATAGATAATTTCAATGAAATAAAAAATGCAGTAATAAAAAATTTAGATTTGCTTTGACATTTTAGATTATTTTGAGTATAATGATAATGTAAGTGGAAATAATAATAAATGAGTTTGATACTAATAATGAGTTTTGGTACTGTGTACTGAACAAATTTTTTAATAATGAGTGTTGATACCATGTATCAGCCAGGAATGAGACCTCCATAACAGGAGGTCTTTTTCTTTTGCATTTTAATGATTTGAATTAGGTTGTGCATGGCAAAAACCTCACAGTGCTTATGGCTGTAGCACTTCAGAAACATAGGTGTACAAAATACCCTGCTTTTGTTAGGGTGAGATTTGTGCTGCACATACTGCCCTCACTGCTCTTAGCCCACTTTGTTATGATAATCTGTGTGCAAATATTACCTGTAGAGTTGTGGGGGTATATGATGGTATACTCAGCTATTGAAGGTTTGTGGGAAACTATTAATATAATAATAGACTCTCCTAACCCTTCAACTTTGGAGTATGACTTATAGCCCACAAATCACATAGAAGGGAGGAATGTAGATAATGAGGACTATAAAATTCTTAATGGACACAGTTTTTTACAGCAGTAAGCCCCAAAATGCAAAGGATATTCAGTTAAGGATGTATGGGGCTGTATGTAGAGTAGAAGGAACACCAGAGGAAATGCTGCAGGGTTGTTTAGAGGGATATACCATTAAGCCTGCCTTCTATGAGGTTGGAGGGGTAAGCAAGGCATATTTCAAGAGTACTGATGTTATTGCCATTGATGTTGATGATGCCAATGTTACAATAGCAGATACTATTGAGAAGTCCAAGAAGTACCACCTGCCAATGATAGGAATATACAAGACATTCTCATATTCTGAGGAACACCAGAAACACAGGGGATTAATGCTGCTGCCCTATACTATAACTGACTACAGGGAGTATGAACTTCTTATGGTAATGGTTCAGCAGGTATTTAATGGAGATGGGCAGGCTACAGATGCAGCCAGACTGTTCTATGGAGCAAAGGAAGGCTCAGAGCCTATTCATACAAACTATGAAGAATGCATCAACCTTGACAACCTTGTAGCTGCCTTCTATGAGGCAGTCAGAGCCAAATCAGGAACAGACAATTATTCCAGAGACTTAAAGAATATTGCAGGTAAGGTGGGGCTTGATGTTGTTGGTGGTATGCTTGATTTGCAGGTTGAGGATGGGAAATTGAAGGCTAATTTCAAGGTGGATAATTTCCAGAACACCAAGTCTGGCAAGTTAAAGAAGGTATACAGCCCCTCCAGCATACCAGTTACAGGGTATGGAAATGAGGAATATGATTTCAAGGGTAAGTTGGTTGGAGAATGCAGCCTGTTCACAGAGTTTACAAATGGCACTCATTGGGTTGACCATAGTGAGATATTCTTTTTGGTATCCAACCTCCACAGGTTCAAAGGTGGTATGGAGTTTATCAAGCAGACCATGAGGGATAATCCCAAGTACTACAATGACCAAGCTTTGTGCATAGATGCTTATATGAATAAGGTAAATACCTGCTTGAGTCAGGTAATAAACCATGAGAATACAGCCAACTGTGATAAATATTGTGAAAGAGAATGCCCCCTTGGTTCAAAGTATGGAAGTCCATACAAGTCAGTAAAGTCAATGACTCTGACAAGTGTTGATTTTGCTGGAGGAGAATACAATAGAGTTGAAAGAAAAGCACTGAAGGATGTAAGGGAAAGCACTTTCAAGGCTATTCATGACCTGATAGATAATGCTGCTACAAACAAGGTGGGGATTATCAAAGCTGCTACTGGTATTGGAAAGACAGAAGCACTTGTTCAGTACCCTTGGGAGAAGGTTGAGGGAGTTGTAGCAATTGCATTTCCAAACCATGACTTGAAGGAAGCAGCAGTACAAAGGTTCAGGAATGCTGGCAGAGCTATTGCAGTACAGCCTAAAATGGTACAGCTTCACAATGGAGAAGCACAGCAGAAGGTAAATGCTCTTTATGAGAGAAGGATGTATAGGGAAGCAAAAAGGATTTATATGGATGAAATCAAAAAGGGTAAAGACACTTTTCTTGAGTATTCCCAGTACCTTGCAGATGTTGAAGGCTTGAGTGGATGCCAGTTAATTGCTACAACCCACATGGATGCTCTGCTCAATGGGGGTAAGTTTAATCTTATCATCTATGATGAGGATGTACTTTTTACATCCATGAGTCAGGGTACTGTCAGGATGGATGCAATTAAAAGGGATGTAAAGGTAATAGGCAGGATATCCAAGGATTACAGCAGGACTGAGGCTATACTCAATTTCCTTGAGAGTGATACAGTTACCTTGAAGCTAATGGACATTCCTGCCAATGATACTGAAATGGAGCAGGTAAGGGGAGGTATTGACTCAAGCATATGGGATGATAACCTCTATGCCATTTACAGCAGTGATTACCTGTTAAAGAGTGGGGATGAACTGGTATATGGTACAAAGATTAAGCTGCCAGAAGTGCCAAGTATCATTATGTCAGCCACTTTGAATATGGATGTTTTTAATAGAGAGTTTGATAATCCTAAAATGGTTGATACTGGGATGGTTGGGGATGGTGGTAAGCTTATACAGTTCTTTGACCATTCATTCAGCAGGCAGATGCTGGGCAATGAAAATAACCATGATGAATACATCCAGTACCTGAATGAGTGCATTGATAGTCAGGGGATGAGTGTTGTTGATGTTACTGCCTTAACCTACAAGACTATGAAGAAGTTCAATGAAGTACTGGAAAAGGAAGGCTATACAGTTGAGGACAGTGTTTACTTTGGCAAATCCAGTGGCTTTGACCATTTGAAGGGAAAAAACCTTGCAGTTATTGGGAGTCCCAACATTACAGATGCAGCCTACAAAATGTATGCCCTGTTGCTGTTTGGAGATGGCTTCAATGTGCATGAGAAGATAAACACCAAAACAAAGCTTGAAAACACAGGGTTATCTGTGAGATACCCAACCTTTGAGGATAAGACATTAAGCACAGTCCAGAGGTATGTACTTGAAAGTGAACTGCTACAGATGATAGGCAGGGCAAGACTTGTAAACTATCCAGAGTGCAGGGTATTATTGTTTTCAAGATATCCATTGCAGGAAAGTGAGGTTGTTATCTACAAGGATAAGGCTACAAATGAGTATCACACATTAATAAAATAAGGGCTGTTTGGTAAAGTATGTTTGTTGGATAAAAAAATTCATTGTGGGTATAGGGCTAATGACTCTGTGCCCTTTTATTTAATGTCTGGAATATATTTCAAAGGAATGATATAATGCACATAAATTTTATTTTGGGGGTGCTAAGATGGCAGACATAGATAATAATATGGTTGACTGGTGGGACAAAATGGCAAGTAAAGAGGAAGTGGATATAGATGATGAACTAATCAATAGGCAGCTAAGGTGGAGAGAGATAGAGAGGAATTTAAGTGGTGTTGAAACTATTTTGGATATAGGAGCTGCTACAGGTGCTTTTTCTATTCCTCTTGCCCAGAAAGGATACAAAGTTACACACTTTGATTTATCAGAAAAGATGATAGAAGTTGCAAAAGAGAAAGCAGAAGGGCTTGATAATATTACATTTATCAGAGCTGATGCCAAAGATTTGTCAATGTTCAAAGATAAGCAATTTGATATGGTTTTGAACTTGGATGGGGCTGTTTCCTTCTCTGGGAAAGATGCAGGAAAAGTAATTGCTGAAAGCTGTAGGGTAGCAAGGAAAAAACTCCTCCTATCTGCTTCTAATAAGGGTTGTATGACAGCTACATGGCTAAACTACAGCATGAACCTATTCAACAGTATTACCCCTGCTGTACATGAAATGATAGATAATGGTTATTGGGAAAAGAACCAGTTTGAAACCAATAAAAAAATATCTGAGAGTTACTTCAATATAGAGTCTTTTAAGGCTTATACTCCAATTGAACTGAAGTCAGAACTTGAAAAAAACAATATGAATGTAATATTCTCAAGAAGCCTTGGGAGTTTAACTCACCTCTACTTGTTGCATTTGTACAGACAAAATCCTAATGCAGCACAAGCACAAAATTTCAAGGCTACAAAAGAGTTCATTGATTTATGTGAAAAATTTGATACAGAAATCATGCCAGAAGGTCCTGGGTCATTCAGAAGAGCTGGTGTTATAGCCTTGGCAGAGGTACTTGAGAAATAGTTCTATTCAATATACCTGTTGTGAAATTTATACCAATAGTTTACATATAAAATCCATTCTAAAAGTGTTGACATACATGGCTTCCCCTGCTATACTATATCAGGCAGGGGGAGTTAATCAGAAGTTGTAAATGATACAAAATCAGATTAACAAGCCTTCAAACATAGTTAAATAGTGCTGGTGTAGCTCAGCAGGTAGAGCAGCTGACTTGTAATCAGCAGGTCGGGGGTTCGATTCCGTCCACCAGCTCCAACATGGGGAGGTTCCCGAGTGGCCAAAGGGGGCAGACTGTAAATCTGTTATCTGACGATTTCGATGGTTCAAATCCATCCCTCCCCACCAAAAAAGAACGAGTGAAAATAACTCGTTCTTTTTTTATAATAAAATTCGGAACGACGAGGGCGTCGTTCCCTACGGTTATCTTTATCTCCCGTCGTCTATTTTTTTATCATCGGAGAAATTTTTTATCTGCCTGACTATATAGAGAGGCCGTCCCTTGGCTTCGTCATATATTCTTCCAATATACTCTCCAATGATACCGAGTATGATTAATATGATACCGTTAAAAAAAAGATTCACCGCAAGTATTGAAGCCCAGCCAGGCTGTGTCCTGTCTGTAAAAAGCTTTTGGTAGACCACGACCAGCAGGTATACAAAACTAAATACGGATAACAGCATTCCGGCATATGATGCAAGTTTTAAAGGCTTATATGAAAATGAGGTTATTGCATCAAAAGCAAACCTTAGCATTTTCTTAAACGGGTACTTGGTTTCGCCGGCAAAGCGTTTATCTCTGGTAAATTCAACACCTGTCTGTTTAAAACCAAGCCAGCTTATTATACCTCTTATATATCTGTTTTTTTCGTTAACTTTTTTTAGTGCGTTGCATACCTTACGGTCTATCAACCTGAAATCTCCCGTATCAAGTGGTACATCCACATCTGTCATCCTTACGAGCAGCCTGTAAAAAACCTTTGCCGTAAATTGCTTGAAAAAGGTTTCGCCCTTCCTCTGCGCCCTTTTTCCATAGACTACGTCATAGCCCTCCTTCCACTTTTCAATCATTTTCGGAATTACTTCCGGAGGGTCCTGCAAGTCGGCATCTATAACTATTACAGCATCACCTTCGGTATAATCCATACCTGCAGTTATTGCGATCTGATGGCCGAAATTTCTTGAGAAATCTATAAATCTGATGGTTTTATCCATTTCACATATTTCATTTATTATAATTGCGGTTTTATCCCTGCTGCCGTCATTTACAAATACTATCTCATAAGGTTCTCTGATTGTATCCATTACAGCTTTCAACCTTTTATACGATTCAAGGATAACCTCCTCTTCGTTGTAAACCGGCACTACAACTGAATATTTGGATTTCTCTGACATTTTCATCCCTCCAGATGGGAATTTTATCACTTATGTTATATTAAAACCTTTAAAAAATCCAGCTTTTAAACCACTTCAGGTGCTCCACATAGGCTGATGGAACTTCCATGCCCGACAATACAGGATAGAACCAGATGAACAGCAGTGCCACCATGCCAAGATATACGTATATAGTATACCTTAATTCACTGTATTTTTCTAACAGAATTTTCATCATATAAACTATTGATATTATTATAAACGGTACAGTAGAAAAGAAGTGATATATGAATGCAAGCCTTGTTATAGATACCCATGGCAGGTACTGGAAGGCCATGGCCGCAAATGGTATGGTGAGTTTTTTGTCAAAACTTATTACAACAATAAGAATACAAACCGCCAATAAGTATACTCCAAAATTCCTTACGGCGGTGCTGCCAAATACTACAGCAAGAAGAGACAGAGAAATTGCCGGGAACAGCGGCTTTTTATATTTAAAGTGTTTAATTGCCATAATGCTGACAGCGAGAACGCTGATAATGCCTGTCCACCAAACTGCCGGATTGCCCATGGAGACTATGCTGGATACATATCCTTCAGGAAGGTCGCTGCCTGTATAAAACCAGATGGGCTTGTACATGACAGGCCACTCCCACCATAAGGAGGAAAAAGGGTGGGTCGCCTGAAGGGTGCTGTGATAGTTATACATATCATATTGGTTTCTCAATACTCCGTTCAGGTCATGTCCAGGTCCGGGCACCAGCATAAAGGGTATATATGAAAGCAGGTATATTGCAGCCGGAATCAGTATGAAAAACAGGACGCAATACAATGAGGTTTTTATTATATAGTCCGAAACGAAATATTTGGTCCAGCCTTCATTTCTGGAAGGATTGCCACAGGAAAGTTTTCTGTAGTCCTGGTACTCATTAAATTTAGCCAGGATAAAGAGGAGTGCCAGACCACCTCCTGCATATAAGCCTATCCATTTACAGGCCGCGCCTATTCCCAAAAAAAGCCCGCTTAGAAACAATGGCTTTAATGAACTTTTGAAGCCTAAAACATAGGACTTGCTGTTATAATAATCATACATGAAATAATACATGAGAATTACAAAAAAAGTTCCATACACATCTATTGTTGCTATTCTGGTCTGGACGAAATGCATGAAATCGAACATCATTAAAAAAGCTGTACAGAAAGCATAAATTCTCTTGTGGAAAAGCTTTTTACCAAAGAGATACATTACAGGAATCATGGCAGTGCCGAATAAAGTACCGATTATCCTCCAGCCGAAAGCGTTCATTCCAAATATTGCAATTCCCAGGGAGATGAACACCTTCCCAAGAGGAGGGTGTGTGTTTTCATAAGGCTCTATCCTGTGCAGATATTCATAAGCCGTTCTTGCGTGGTAGATTTCATCAAAATATGTACTGGTCAGATATGAAGGAGAATATTCAATTGTTTTTTGCTCATCAAAAAGATTTTCTACTGATCCGGAGTCAATGGAAGATGTCTTTTTATCAAGTATTCTGAAGTTTCCCAAAGGCTTGCTGCTGCTCTTCTCAAAAATGCCCAACTCGTTTATGACCCCTCCGGGAGAATCAGCTATGAACTTGAGGTATTTTGCCTTTACTGAAACATTAATGTACTTCCATTTGTAGAAATCATTGGTTTCCACGGTTGAAAGGGGTTGAAACCTGCCGGAGGCATCAGCATATTCCACCCTGTATCGACTTCCCTCATATTGTCTTTCAGTCAATCCCAAATAATAATAGACCCTTGAAAGCGCTTTCTCGCTACCCAGGTCAATTGTAAAGCTTTCACCGGAATTCGCAGGCCTCCAGCCCGTTTGCGGTACTTTGAAGCTTCCAAGGTTTATTAGTGCTACTATAAGGTAAATCAAAGTCATGGAAAGCATTATTACGAAATCCCTTTTATCCGGTTTAGCACCTCTATTTTTTAATTCACCAGAGCTGGGGACTGCTTTTGAAAATGCATAAGAAGGATTTTTGCCGGTATTCTGTGTTTTCATCGCAAAAAAGATCAGAAAGGCAGTAAGAACAATGGAAAGAATGACCAAAATCATCCAGGGAGTGTTGCTGCTGCCGGCTGTGCTGCCTGGAGAACTTTCTCCGTATAGATTTACAGCGGTTTTACCTTGAGGCAGGCTGCTCAATTCTATGACAGAAACATCATCAAACCATGCCTTTCCAGTGTTGAGACTTCCGTATCCCCCCAGACCCAAAGTAAGAGTGAAGCTGCCCTGGTTTTCACGGGTTTTACCATATAGCTCAACATATCTCCATGTACCGCTGGTGCCCCGTATATCTTCAGATGTATCCAGAAGGCCGTCTACGGAAATATTTGCTCCCTTGCTGCCTTCCCCAACATTGTCTGTTTTTATCCAGCAGGATATTTTGTAAAAAGAGCTGCCTGAAACCTTAATCTCCTGCTTGTAACGGGCATCATTCGGTAAACTGTTTATGATACATCCGCTTTTATCTCCGGAATGTCTATTATTCGAATCGAGAATAAATTCGGTAACACCCTGTTTTTTCTCCCACGCCTGGTTAATCCAAAAATAGGGATCATTGCCCGAACCTTCTTCGAAACCCGGATTTGAAATGAGATTGATATCTTCAGCGAATGCGCACGTAAAAGGTAATATGACAATTATAGCGACAAGCAGCAACAGCCTCATTTTCACCCAAAAGCACCCCCAGGAAAGCGTAATGACACCAAGAGCAGAAATTCTTTATGCTAAAAAGCACTGGTAGACAAATTATATCAAAGCAGTGCAGATATTGGCAATAAGAGTATTATTTCTGCCGGTATGAAATCCCGAAGGTACATAGAAAGCAGCAGATGACAGGCGCTATGCCGTTTTAAAGCTATATACCGCTATTACCCTCTTTAAGCCTGGCAAATGAAGCCTCATCAGCCTCCTCCTGCTTTTCCTCCTGGTATTCTTCATCGGTATTTATTTCCCATGTATCATGGATACAGCTGCCGTATATGATGTTTTTGGCGGCTTGAAGGCCGGTAATTATGGAATGGTCCATGTTGTTGTACTTAAACAGCCCGTACCTCCCGATAAGCTGCAGGTTATCAAAGCCTTTCAAATAGCTTTTTATTATGTCCACGTTTTCCTTATAACCCGTGGAATAAACAGGATATGCCTTAGGGACCCGTATAATTGTAAAGTCTTCTATATCCGAAGCTCTACAGATTTTTATCCTTTCAATTTCCGCTGCGGCAATTCTGAACAACTCAGCATCGGGCATGTTCCAGATCTCATCATTTTCATTACAGAAATATTCCAGACCAAGTGAACTCTTACGGGCATCAGGAACCATCCGGCTGCTCCAGTTCTTGAAATTTTGTATCCTCCCAAGTCTTACTTCAGGTGAATGAATATATATCCAGTTATCCGGGAAGAGGTTTTGTTTATTGACTATGATATCTATGGTGATAAGGCTTCTATATTTCAGCTTTGACGCTGCTGCAAGCACGGCCTCATCAGCGGAGGGAGATAATGCCTTTATCAACTCTGTTACCGGCATACTGGATACAAAGTCTGAACCTTCTCCGGTGTGATGTATTCCATTTTTATCAATATACTCAACGCTTTTTATGCTTCTGTTATCGTGATATACCCGTGTAACCCTGCAATCTGTATGAACCCTGCCTCCCATTGCCTCTATCCGGTTTTTCATCTCATTGTACATCATGCCTGGTCCAAGTACGGGATATTTGAATTCGTCTATCAGAGTTTTAATGTTTGAGTTTCTGGGTTTAACAAAAGCGTTTATTATTGCAGTTTTCAAAGAAAGGCCTTTTATCCTCTGTGCTGCCCATTCAGATCCGATTTCAGAGCAAGGGATACCCCAAACCTTTTCTGTATAGGTTTTAAAGAAAATTGAATAAAGTTTTCTACCAAATCTGTTTGAAACCCATTGTTCAAAGTTTTCTTCAGACTTACAGGGGAGGACCTTGGACTTAATGTAACTTCCCAGTATAATGAAAGTGTCAATGATGCCTACACCAAACAATGCATTAACGGGGGTGAGGGGATAATTAAAAAACCTGTTTTTGTAAAATATTCTTGAAAGTCTTGGAGTATTTCTAAAGTCCTTATCCAGAATTTCTTCCCATAGCTTGTTAACTTCATCAAATTTGGTAAAAAACCTGTGACCTCCAAGGTCAAAAAAATAGCCCTTGTATTGGATGGTTTTACTTATACCGCCCACCTGATGCTCACTTTCAAACAGAATACAGTCAGTATTGTTCTTTTCAAGCAAGTAACCTGCTGAAAGTCCTGCAGGTCCTGCTCCGACAATTATAACCTTTTTCATTTATCCGGCACACCTCGCAATATCAATTTATGGATTTAAAGACAAACTTCCTCCGGGCAGTGAAATTCCAAAACAGCACTACAATAATTGTCATAAGTTTTGAAAAAAACGTTAAAGCTTTTGTATTGATATAACCGAGAAACACATAGATTATCCTGCAGTCAATCAGGAAATAGAGCATCAGGTTGCTGATCAGAAGTCCAATGATACCTATAAAGGAAAAAGATATAAAATCCTTTTTGAAATTATGCTTTTGCTGGTTGAAGACCCAGTCCCTGCTAAGGAAATAGTTGACAAGCAGACCTGAAACAAAGGATATGGTATTGGCTGGTATATGCCTTATTTGAAGGTAGTTTACTGAAAGCAGGAAAAGGGATACGTCTAAGATTGAGGCAATCCCTCCAACAATCGCATACCTTAAAAACTGGACTAATAAGTTATTGTTGGAAGCTGTTAATAGTTTTTTGATGTTTTCCATAATGTTAAACTCCTGCGCTGCGAATTCAACATTATTATTGTTCAAAACAAATTATTTATTACAAAAATTATATTTACCTGAATTTTTTTGGAGGAAGATGAGCCGGGCTTTTATTCGGGTTGGCCGGATTTATAGGGAAGAACCTGCCTTTGAAGGCCATATCGGCGGATATCACCGTAAGATAAACAAATATGGCCGTATTTGCGAGGGATGTATATCTTAACAGCTGATTAACCGGCTCTATATGGGGATTTCCAGTTGCCAGCATTCTGAAAAGCACCATGTGAATATTCACGAATACCGTGAGTGTTAAAGCAGAATGCAGATAAAGTATTCTTTTATCTTTTGTAAATATGAACAGCAATATCGAAAGTGCGATAGCAGGATACATATATCTTTCATGCATTTTTACCGATATCATGAAAGCACCGGCATTCAGCATTAATGCTGCAAGTATGGGAAGTGCCGGGATAAATTTTCCCTTTATATGGAGCAACAGTGTAAAAATGAAAAGCAGAACATCCAGCAGCAAGCCCCAGTTATGATAGCTGAACAAAAACATCGTATTTGATTCATTTTCAAGGTTGGCACCGAAGAGGGAAAAAAGATTAAATGCATTCAACGAGGCGTACGGATACTGAGAAGCCGTGTTGGTAAACAGTTTTACAAGCCATAAAGGCTCCTGGGTAAAGGAAAAAGGTGCTGAAACAACCAGGGCTGTAATTACCGAATAAAGTGAACACATAAGAAACATCCTGATTTTTCTGAGCCTTATCAGTTCAAAAAGCAGTACGGGGACAAAGAAAATACCCTGCGGTTTCATAAGAACCGATAGTGTAAATAGAACTGCAGAGTGGGTAAGTTTTCCCCTGGTTAACAAGATCAGTGCAGCTACAACAAGCATAGTAAAAAAAGAATCCACCTGTCCCCAGATTGTTGAATCTATAAGGACTACAGGGCTGAATACATATGCTGCAGTTACAAAAAAACGCATGTTTGACGGAAGATGATCCTTGCTGATATTATAAAGCATATATGCGGTTACCACATCTGCAATAATCGAAGGAAGTTTCACCAGCAGGGTAAAATCAGCGTAAAACATTTGAATGCCGGCGAGTTTTCCCAAAATAAAAAGGACATAAATATACACCGGAGGATAATCACAAAAGAGCCCGGAATTATAGAAACCTGGGAGGTCTTTTGCGGCTGTCAGGCTCCATGCTTTAAAACAGTTGATGTCGACAGAAAAACCTTCGATCCAGGGTGCTGTAAAAATCCTGAACAAAAGACCGGTAATGAGTATACCGAAAATAATATGCTTTTCATCGGAAGCTTTAATATTGTCGGAGCTGATTTTTATAAGAAGGTACAATATACTCAGAAAAGCTGAAAATACAACAAGGTATACCAGTATGAAAGTGTTGTAATTTTCAGCAATATTCACGGAAGAACCTATAGCAGTTAAGAAAGCATTTGTTTTCATATTTAGCCCCTGTTTTTATAAGAACTTATATGTAAATAATTTTTTTATAGATGATAAAATTCCAGGGTGTTATCACTGCAATTACTATAACCTTGGAAATCAGGTAAACAACACCGAAAACATCTGTTATTATATACAGCAGCATATTTGATATGCACAGGTTAATGACAAACAGCACACCGTAACTGAGCAGCTGTTTGGGAAAGCTGTATCTGGACTGGAAGGACCAGTATCTGTTCAGAAGAAAATTAAACCAGAAGGATACCAGAAATGCTATGGAATTGGAGGCGATGTACCACAAACCGGCATATTCGGTTAAAACGTAAAGGAGGAGGTATTCCAGTCCAAAGGACGAAAAACCGGTAACAAGATATCTACCAAACTGTGACAGGGCAGAAGCCGTAAAAAAATCCGATATGAACTTTTTGAACAGCGAACCGGAAACCTGCGAGTTTTTGAACATATTACCCTTTCACCGGCGGTAGTCATTATTAATATCAAAGGACAAAGTCTTTAAGAGGGGTATATCGATATACTCCTCTTTATTGTTAATGCCATTTCACATAATTTATTTCTAGAAATAAATTATGCTTTCGGCAGGTTTTATAGGTTGTGCTTTTTAACATTTAAAAGACTAGAAATTTGTTATGTTAAAAAGCACTAATTTGCGTCGATTCAGAGCGGGCGGACAGGGTCGTCCGCCCCTACATTTGGTCTGCAACATGTGAAGACAAAAGTTTGCGAGGCTCGATGCCGAGCAAATTTTAATCAGGTCATTTTATCAGCGGGATAATATGATTCTCAATATCTTTTTCAACCTTTGGAGTCTGTACGCCGTCAAAGAGGTACCAGGTTTCGGTATGCTCTATTGTACTGCCGGGCTCCAGCAATACAAACGGACTGAGGCTTTCCATCTCGGTCATGAAATTACAGGTATAAGTTTCATAAGATGAAGCATAGTCGGGATATACAGCATCTTCAAAATGCTGGAATTGCTTGACGAAGAGATGGCCGTTATTTACATAAGCAGCCCATCCATCTTCGTTGGATAACCCTAATTTAAATGGAGTGGAAGCATTTATGTCGTGTTGAAGCATTATGTATTTTTCGCCCCAGTATACCCTGGGATCATTCAGCTTCGCATATGGCCAGAGGGACATCATACGGTTTGGAAGCAGACCTGTATCCCTAGTGACCTGTGGTATTACTTCCTTCCCACCCGGGGCCATAACCGTAAGTGCCCATACAGCAAGCTCAACCGCCCACGCGCCCATGTTGGTCAACCTGTGTATCAGTTTGACTTTTGCCTCACCATCTGACACTACGACTTCAATTTCCTTTTTGATCTGAGTCCAGGGTTCGGTAGGCTGACTCAGCACAATTCCATTCTTCTTTTTCCTCCACTCTATTTTGGAGTTGTCCAGTTCATATGAACGTTTGCTGTCTTCAGGACTGTGCCACAATCTATGGCCTCCGTAAATATTCCAACTGTTTCCACCGGTTGTGCCGATTTGCTCGGAAACTTCGCAGAACTCGTTTTCCTTGCCCTGGAAACCGAAACGTATTATTCTGGGGCCGACGTCTGTGGTGGCAATCAAATCAATCAGTCCGTTGGATACTTCTATACAATTCTTCCAACCCTTGTATTCCTTTTTTGCAATACTTATATTTCCCATGAAAAGCCCTCCTGTTCGTATATGCCTGGATATTCTACCAGATAATTATATTACACGGGATTATGCATAGCAATACATATTTAATATCCCACTTATATACAAAAATGTTGGGCAACTTGTATTGTTATGCAGTAATTGTATGTTATAATATTACTACCGAACTTTCCAAAAAGTATTGTTTTATTGAATAAGCCCATATATGATGCTCTGTTCGTAAATATGATACTATAGCCGAAAACAAGGTAAAATTGATTATTATGCAGGATTAATTCCGGGAGGTTGCAAAATGAAGTTTACAAAAATGCAGGGTTTGGGAAATGATTATATATATGTGGATTGTCTGAACGGGGAAATAAATAATCCCAATGAGGTTGCCAGAATCGTCAGCGACAGACACTTTGGCATCGGCTCGGATGGACTTGTCCTGATACTGCCGTCAAAAACAGCGGATTTCAGGATGAGAATGTTCAATTCCGATGGCTCTGAAGCTGAAATGTGCGGCAATGCCATAAGATGTGTAGGAAAATATGTGTATGACAACAGGTTGACTGAGAAAAACATAGTGACAATAGAGACACTTGCAGGAATCAAGATACTGGAAATGACTATTGAGAATAACAGGGTCGCTCTGGTAAGGGTCGATATGGGAGAGCCGATTCTGGAGCCTGGAAATATTCCGGTGGCTAGCAGCAAGGAAAGATTCATATCTGAACCTGTCACAATTGATGGAAAGATATACGATGTTACCTGTGTATCGATGGGAAATCCTCATGCTGTTACTTATGTTGATGATGTTTCAGGGTTCCCCCTGGAATTGACAGGACCTAAAATGGAAAAACACAGCCTTTTTCCCAAAAAAATAAATTCCGAGTTTGTTCAAATAATAGACAGGACAGCTTTGAAAATGAGGGTTTGGGAAAGAGGAGCAGGAGAAACACTTGCATGTGGCACAGGCGCTTGCGCGGTGCTGGTGGCATCGGTATTGAACGGTTTTTCCGAGAGGAAGGCGGCAGTCAGGCTGCTTGGCGGGGATTTATTGATAGAGTGGAACGAAAAGGACAATCATGTATATATGACAGGTCCTGCAGTAAAGGTATTTGAGGGAGAAATCGAAGTATAAATTAAACATATGACCAGGAGGAGAAGATATAATGTCCAGAGTGAATGAAAATCATTTAAAACTGCCAGGAAATTACTTGTTTGCAGAAATTGGGAAGAGAGTTGCAAAGTTCAAGGAGGAAAACCCAGGTGCAAAAATCATCAGGCTGGGAATCGGTGATGTGACAAAGCCACTCCCGCAAGCTTCCATTGAGGCTATGCACAAGGCAGTTGATGAAATGGGTAAGGAAGAGACCTTCAAGGGGTATCCCGAATATGAAGGATATGACTTTTTAATTGAAAAGATCATTCAAGTAGATTATATGAGCCGGGGTGTAAAGGTTGAAAGAGATGAAGTGTTTGTGAGCGATGGTGCAAAAAGCGATACGGCGAATATCCAGGAGCTTTTTGATGTTGACAGCATTATAGCGGTTACAGATCCTGTATATCCTGTATATGTAGACAGCAATGTAATGGCAGGGCGCGCAGGTGTGCTGGGCGCTGACGGAAAATGGAGCAGGGTGGAATACCTTCCCTGTACTTCGGAAAACAGCTTTGTTCCGGAGCTCCCAAAACGCAAGGTGGATCTTATTTATCTCTGCTTCCCTAATAACCCCACGGGTATGACACTTAAAAAAGAACAGCTGAAAATGTGGGTAGACTATGCAAGGAATAACAAGGCCATAATATTATTTGATTCGGCATATGAAGCTTACATACAGGAAATCGATGTACCGCACAGCATATATGAAATTGAAGGAGCCAGAGAGGTTGCCATAGAATTCAGAAGCTTTTCAAAGACGGCTGGTTTCACAGGTACCAGGTGTGCATATACAGTAATACCCAAGGAGGTCATGGCCTATACTGCAGCCGGAGAAGCCCTGCCTCTAAACAGGCTGTGGTATAGAAGGCAAGCTACAAAATTCAATGGAGTCTCTTATATTGTACAAAGGGGCGCAGAGGCTGTTTACTCGGAAGAAGGCCGCAAACAGGTAAAAGCTACCATAGAATATTACATGAATAATGCAAAGATTATACGGGAAGGTTTGAAAAGTATCGGCATAGAAGTATATGGTGGAATCAACGCTCCTTATATCTGGTTAAAAACACCGAAAGGAACGGATTCCTGGGCATTTTTCGACAAGCTGATAAATGAAGCGAATATAGTAGGAACACCAGGATCAGGTTTTGGCCCGAGCGGACAGGGATACTTCAGGCTTACTG
>CALMWN010000243.1 GCA_937873555.1 uncultured Clostridia bacterium | reverse complement strand
CTTGCCGAAATCAAGATGATGCTGCTGGGATTGATCAAAAAGGTAAAGTCGAGGGATGTGGAATCAGGATGACGCCCTGCCTGTTCCTACTGACTACTTACTGCTTACTTCTCGCAGGGGTGAGTTGGCTCTTTTATTGCATCATAAAGAAGAAGCATTTGCCGGCGATAACTGAAAATTCAGTATCATCAATATCATGCCACAGTTTGCTTGCATTTTGCCGACACATTAGGTAAATTAAATTTTGTCAAATCGAGTAGCGGGCAGTTAAATAACGTAAGGCACGGAAGATAGCGCGAAGGGGAGGTCGGCAAGAGATTAAAAGGTAAACGCTTGCCACTCCTTACCGCTTACTTCTAACTACTTGCCGATTTATCACCACCTAAATTCTCAAACAACGGGAGGTTTAAGATGAAAATGGTTTCCAGGGTTTTACTGACGGCAGCGGCAATCGCCGCACTCGCGGCACCGGCCATGGCGGCTGATAAGTTGATAGTTAAGAATGCAGGCGGGACTGCTGATGTGTTTAAGGTGGATGACACAGGAGTTGGTATTGCGACAAAAATGGGTTTTGGTGTGACTAATCCTGAAGTGACTGTACATGCAGCTGAAACACAAACAGGTGCGCGCGGCTTTTTGTCTGCTCAGCACAATGATGGCGCACATGCTCCTTATATGTTGTTCAGGAAGTCACGCGGGACTAATCCAAATTTAGTAGCTAATACATTCAACGCTGCCGGTAAAGTTCAGCTGGGAGATTATACCGGTTCGCTTGATGCGCAGGGTTGGGATGGATACAACTATTTGAATGCTGCAGGGGCAGCATTTGTGGTTGATGCAACTCCGACTGAGGGTGCTGTCGCTGCCAACACAGCTTTAGGTACTTATCCTGGACGTATACCTACTGCATATGTCGTTCTTACAGGTAACAAAACTGGAAATCTTGCGGCCTTCGGCCGTGCAGAGCGCTTCAGGGTGGCAAGTGATGGTCGGTTACGCTTGTCAAATCAGCCAGCTGCACCGGCTAACAATGCAACATGTACAGCAGGGGATCTGATACTTGATGCTACAAATGGCCACCTTTACCTTTGTACTTCTGCAAACTCATGGAAAAGGGCAAGCTTTGCAGCATACTAATTTTTTCATGCTGTAATGTAACAATAAAAAGAGCGGCTGATATTTTCAGCCGCTCTTTTTATTGTTAATGCTATAATAATTTTGATAGACATTTCTTGAAGATTTTATTGTTTAAATGAGTTTACCTACTCAATCTAGATTGACTAAACGGATTTATGAAAATAGATGATGAAGTTGCTCTGTTTATTACTTAAGAAAAGGCTGTTACATGAATATTCGCGATGCCCAATGTAATTCATATTCTGACGTTGCTGTTAAGGCAGAAGGTCTTAGCAAAATATTTAAGCTATATAAATCCCCTAAGGATAGGCTCAAGGAAGCACTCAGTCCTATCCGCTGTAAATACCATCAAGACTTTTATGCCCTTCGAGATGTCAGTTTCGAGGTTAATAAAGGTGATACCGTGGGGATACTTGGAGTTAATGGTTCTGGTAAATCTACACTTCTGAAAATTATATCTGGCATATTAATGCCTACTGGCGGGTCAGTCACTGTTAAAGGTAAGGTGTCAGCATTATTAGAATTAGGGGCTGGTTTTAATCCGGAATTAACAGGGATAGAGAATATATATTTCAACGGAACACTTCAGGGGTTTTCTCGGAATGATATTGATCAAAAAATCGACTCTATATTAGCATTTGCTGAAATTGGCGATTTTGTTTATCAGCCAGTAAAAAGATACTCTAGTGGAATGTTTGTAAGGCTAGCATTTTCAATGGCTACAATAATAGACCCAGATATTCTTATTGTTGATGAGTCGCTTAGTGTTGGAGATGTTTTTTTTCAGCAGAAATGCTATAAAAGATTAGAGGAGTTGCGTACGCAAGGCGTGACAATACTTTTTGTTACCCACGGGGTGGGAGATGTGATGCAATTTTGCGATAAAGCGATTTTATTGCATAATGGGTGTTTAGAGTATTCTGGCGCTCCAGATAAAACTGTGAGGCGTTACCTACAGCGATCTAAAGAGGATCAATTTAAAAAATATCAGCCCTCGCTTGTATCTGAGTCAATTGAAGAAACTGTCGATCAGATCTTTTTTAGTAATGCTGAGGATTTTGTTTGGCCTGAGTTCCAGCATTTTCATGATATCTCTAACGTGGATATTGTTTCGAATGGTAAATCACGTTGCACTAGAGTTGCATTATGTGATGAAAAGTTAATGGCTTCTAGAGCTTTTTTACAGGGTAAAATTGCTTATATATCATTTGAATTTGAAGTTATTTCACATATCAATGTGCCAATTGCTGGTATTGTTATAAGAAATAGTAAAAACATATTAGTCCACGGTAAGTCTATGATGTTTTACGATGACATGAAACTTCCTGATAGTGTTCGTTCAGGCAAATTGTTGAGGTTTACATTTGGGGTAGAGTTGAGTTTGGGGATTGGTGAATATACGGTGGATGTAGGCCTCTCTACCGTAACTAAAGAAGATTATAATAATCGTGGAAACTATACTTTCTCGCAGATGGCAAGTAAAACTGAACGGCTTTGTGCGCTATCTGGAGCAGCAAATTTCACTGTTATTCAAAAGCCGTTGTATGGAGGTAATTTCGATCATCTTCATATTGGTGTTTGTAATATGAAAAGCAACTGTAATATGTCAGTGATATGATTTGGTAATTTAATTAATTTGGATTGTGTAAACTACTGTAAGGACATTGCATTTTGAATTCTAATCTACCATTAAATAATAATATTTACTTAGTTTCTTACCCAAGATCAGGTAATACTTGGATGCGCTATCTTCTTGCCAATATTTTGTATCCTGACGCCCTCTGGCATATAAACAATCTTAATGAGGTTGCCCCGGATATATACCAAGTAAATATTGACCATTATGCCGAACCAACAATAATAAAGAGTCATGAACCGTTAACATATGAATACCCTAAAGTGATTTATGTATATAGAGATGGACGTGATGTTGCTGTCTCATACTACAATTTGTTCAAGACGGCATTTGATTATAGCGGTTCGTTTACTGAGTTTCTAAGCTTAATGCTCAAAGGCGATAATCTTGTTGTCTATGGTTCGTGGCAAGATCATGTAAGCGGGTGGCTGAGTGCTGATTACGCCAACAAAATATTCTATATAAAATATGAAGCACTATGTGCTAATACCTTTGAGATAATGCAGCATGTTTGTGATTTTATCGGCATTGATGTTAACGATAAAATGATATTTAAAGCGATCGAGAAATCAGCATTTAGTGTCCAACTAGAAGATGTAAAAAAATATTCCGAGCATTATGTTAAAGGCTTTCTCGGTGGGGTAAAGGGGGGGCCTGGAAAGTGGCGAGAAGTGTTTACGGATGAAACTAATGAACTCTTTTGGTACTTTGCTGGAGAGTTAATGGCTAGATTGGGGTATGTGAGGCAATGAGTGCCTTAATGTCACGCGGGAGAATTCCGGTTGCGGCTCCGGCACTTCTTGGTAATGAAAAACGTTATGTTAATGACTGTCTTGACTCCAACTGGATTTCATCTAACGGCGAGTACATAAAACGTTTTGAAGCTGAGTTTGCCAGGTATTTAGGTGTAAAACACGCTATCGCCTGTTGTAATGGCACTGCGGCGTTACATTTGACTTTGCTGGCATTAGGGGTCGGTCCGGGGGATGAGGTTATTATACCAAGCTTCACCTTTGTCGCTACGGCAAATGCTGTCCATTATACCGGTGCAACAGTGGTATTAGCAGATTGCGAGCACGATACTTGGAATATGGATGTTGGTAAACTTGAATCATTGGTTACCCATAATACTAAAGCAATTATACCAGTGCCTATTTACGGGCACCCCTGCGATATGGATTTAATAATGTCTTTTGCTAGTAAATTCAACTTGTATGTTATAGAGGATGCAGCTGAAGCATTAGGGGCGCGCTACAATGGGCTATTATGTGGGACTATTGCAGATTTATCCACGTTTAGTTTCTATGGCAATAAAACCTTAACTACAGGTGAAGGGGGGATGGTTGTTACCAACAATGATGATTTTGCAGGGAAAGTCCGTTTATACCAGGGGCAAGGGATGGACCCGTCTAACCGTTATTGGTTTTCGGTTATTGGGTACAATTATAGGATGACCAATATCGAAGCGGCTATTGGTTTAGCACAATTGGAGAATATTGATACGCTTCTTGATAAAAGAAAAACGATTGCAAAACTCTATAATGAATATCTGCTTGGGATTCCTGGACTAGTTCTCCCCGTAGTGAAAGAATATGCTCTGCATTCGTACTGGATGTATTCAATTTTGATTGAAAATGATTATGGGATGGATCGGAATGAAGTAATGGCTCTACTTGAAGAGTACGGGATAGAAACAAGACCATTCTTTTATCCAATGCATTGCATGCCAATATACACTTGTGCATATAACAATATGTTGAGAGTCTCGGAGGATATTGCATCGAAAGGGATAAATTTACCTACCTATTTTGCTCTTGAACAAGCAGATATCGAGTTTATTGCTGATGTGTTGAGATACCGGAAAAGCTAACATACAATAAAGTATGCTGTTAACCAAGGGGGATTGTATGTATATGCAAAGTGAGCTTCTTGAAATGGGGTTCGGTTACGTCGGTAAGGATGTTAAAGTCTTTAAAAAGAGCTCGTTAATTAACTGCTGCAATATTTTTTTAGGAGACGGTTGCCAGATAGATGACTTTGTTCATATTATTGCGTCCGCACCCGTACATATCGGTAGGCGAGTACACATAGCATGTTTTACCAGCATTGCAGGTGGTGGAGAAGTTACATTAGATGATTACTGCGGTCTCTCTGCAGGTTGCCGGATAATAAGTGGCACAGAGAACTTTATGGGGGAAGGTATGACCAATCCTTGTATACCGGCAAAGTTTAGGAGCGTTTTAAGGTCTTTTGTTACCATTAGGAGACATGCAATTTTAGGTACAAATACGATAGTTTACCCTGGGGTAACTATCGATGATGGGGTTGCAACTGGTGCCGGTGCAGTAGTAAACAAAGACCTTGACGCTTGGGGGTTGTATATGGGGGCACCAGCAAAGCGTATAAAGTCTCGTCCTAGCGAAAGGATTCTAGAACTTGAAAAGCAACTCATTGCGGAATATGGATACTAATAAAGAGACTTATTGATACCTGAATCCGTGAGCGTTTTGTAGACGTAGTTGTTTTGCCACTCTCCGGGAG
>CALMWN010000242.1 GCA_937873555.1 uncultured Clostridia bacterium | reverse complement strand
ACGCTTGGCTGTGTGAGTTTAGCATCAATCACAGATACATCAAGAGTAGTGTTAAGCTTGACCGTAGAAGTCACTGTAACCCCGTACAGGCTATCATCAATGAATATGTCGTATTTATCCCCCAAGTCAGTTACATGCTTTGCTGTGACAACATAGCCGTTGTAGACAAAGCCTGAACCCTGTCCTGCCATCTTACCGTCCTTGTAGGCATATATCATCACGCAGGAGTCCTTGCAGTTCTTCACTACGGTTTCAAGGTCTGTCTTGGGGCTTATCAAGTCAGCACGGTTATTGGCGTACTTCACATCTACGCCGAGGATTTCAGCAGCCGCACGGAGGGGTACATAGTTTGTGCCGTCGTATTTGTACATAGGCTTTTTTGCCTGTTTTCCATCAACAAAGAGGCTGTCGTTGGTCGCCATGAACTGATAAAGGGTCGCGGCTCCTACGCTTCCCGAGAACAGGAATGCGCCGAGGACAAAGGCTATAATGGTTTGTTTATTTATCCACTTTTTCATAAAATCACCTGCATAAATTCTTGACATTCAACATATACATTATACGACTATTGGAGAATTTTGTCTATACAGTGAATACACCTCTGAATTTAACTGCACCTGCACCACTATCTGTGTATATGCATAATGGATCTGTAAAATCTGTATAATTGGCACACACGGATGGATTTGTTGAGGAGGCACTTGGATTTGTAGTAAGATTTGTTATAGCTCCCCAACTACCGTTATATACAATTTCCCTTATTTGACCCAATGTGGTGCTTATAGTACTGACAATTCCTTGCCAAACCACATAAATATTATTATTTTTATCTGCCGCTATTGATGGAACCTGCTGATAATAAGAATTCCCGACTGTCAATTTCTGCATGGCTGACCATGTTACACCATTGTCTGTTGATTTACTATAACGAATATTGGTATATGCTGTATCTGTTGAATCTGTGCCATTCCACGCAACATGTATTGTTCCATCGGGTGATACTGCTGCACAGGGGCTGTATTGTAAGTATGAAGCAGAACCAGATACGTAGACGCCTGCCGCATTCCATGTGCTCCCGTTAAACCTATAGCCTGCTATGCTAGCATTTATGGTGGTCGATTTATTTTCATAAGCTATGAATATAATGGAACCATTTATAATAATTGTCGGATTCTGATTGTAACTACTTGCATCATTTTCAGTTGTTAATTGGTCAACTCCTGCCGTACCATTCGCTTTTGTCCATGTAGTGCCCCCATCTGCGCTTTTAGCATGGCGAATATTAAAGTTATTTTGATATGTACTGTTTTTACTGCACCATGTAGCGTAGAGGTTGCTAGAGGAATCACAGGTAATGGAACGGCCTGAACCAATAGCTGTTTGTCCGCTGTCCACGGTCTTGTTTGTTGTTGAATAAATATTGGTGTTGCTTACAATCGCTGCATCGAAAGTACATGAGCTAATGGTTGTTGCACCATCTGCGAATAAAACAGTAACATTGGTCCCACTTGATGCAATTGCAAAACCTGAGGTAATTGATGTGCTGTTTTGGATATTACAGAGTGCGGAAAAATTTGCCCCGTTATCCTTTGAAACCTGCAAGTAAATGATATTGGAAGAATACTCTGCAACCACCAACCACCCATTACTTAAACTTACCAGTTTACGTCCACCATTGCCTGATGTACTATAGGTAGAGGCTACTACTGTTACAGGAGTGGAGTGGTCAACCAATATACTTTTAAGTGCCGTTATAATTCTATGTGCAAGCATATTACCACCTCATGTCACAAACTTGTTACCGCCCAGGAATCCATACCAGCGAGCGCCTCCGTTGATTGAAACAAATGTCAGTATGGAGGTCTTATTTATTGCTGATATGTCAGGTACGGAATCATTCGCCCATTTCACTGATGTCGGCCAGGTTACGTTCCTTGCAGTTCCGCCCTGGTTGAGTATGAGTGTAAAGGAACACGCCTGACCATTGGGAGCCGGATTTGCAAAGGTGAAGGTTGTATCTCCTGTAAGAGTGACATTAAACACATTTCCGTTAGCTATATCAAGCGTTACCGCCCCTGTAGCTACAGCATTGGTTGACAAGGCCTCCGAATAATCCTTTATTTGAGGCTGCCGTTCTTCCTGTCTGCCATGTGAAACTGGTCCTGTGAATATGCCTCCCGATAAAGGCATGAAAGCACCTGAAGCGACATTTATTAATTGATAATTAGTGCCATCCCACACCACACAAGCTATGCCGCCTGTAGGGATGTCACCTGCCGCCAAATCAACAGATACATTCTTTTTTATCGGCTTTGCACCCAGGCCATTTGGATTTATCGTACTGGCTCCAGTATTTGCATTTGCGGCTTTGAACTGTATCATCAACGGGTAGGCTGTTGGAGTGGGGTTCAATGTAACCACATAGGCATTGGCCGCGCCGGTGCCGTCTACGAGATTGAGATACTTATTGATGTAGTCCCTCAGTTCAAACGGCATTTCGTTCAGATAATCCCTCCATACTTCCTCACTTGGGGGATTCTGCTGATAATGGTTTACGTCCCTATGCCCTAAAGGTACGGAAAATTGCATAAAATCACCTCATTTTGTTTCGCCGTCAAGCGAATATTTTATAATCAAGCTCATTAACGAAAGGTTACTGTTGAGCTCATCGTTGGAAAACTCTACTTGAAAGCGAATAATTTTACTTAGTTTAGGTTCCTTCATTATCGTGACAGCGAAGGTGTAAATGGCATAAGAGTAAGCCAAATAAGAGTACCCTTTATATGAATAACTTTTGGTTTTGATGAACTCACTGTCGATTTGTGTATCGCTATCGGTAATGAATTTCATGTTGAGTGTTGTATTGTTTCCGGCTCTTGTCTCAAACCAAATCTTTTGAACGGTCTTTTCCCACTCTGCGAGGTCGAAGTTAAAGACTTTTGACCGCCAAACAGCTTTAATGGGAAGTCCGAAATCATTATAATTCTCGATGAACTTCACCAGTTTACCAGATAACCGGTCGCCGTAATATAATTCACGGTCGATTATGGCGAAGCAAGAAGCATTGATGTTCTCATAATAGAACCATTTCAACATATCGTCGGCCATGCCCGGAGCGTATCCTTGGAGTTTATAATCCCATACCCAACACTTAGAACCGACACACAGCCAGTACTTGCCGCCGAAATCTATGGATGAAGCTTTTTGCAAGTCGGCCTTTGCTTCGTTCAGCAGCCCCGGTCTGAATGTTGCGCCGTCAATATTGGCGCTCAATGGTTTTATATTTTTCTCATTCTCCAACACCGTTGACTGAATCGTATTAACTCCGTACTGGGTATGAGGAAATACAGGTGCATCTTGGATTATCTGGATTCCTCCCGGCATGTTGCAGCCGATTTGTGCATTCATGGATTTTACAGGAAATGTACTTTTACCGGACGTTGAATCATATTGATATGTGATGTTGAATAAAGAATTCTCCTTGAATATGTCCAACATTCCATATTGCTTTTTGAATCCGGTAATAACTTCATAATCGCTGCCTATTCTGTTATAAGAATTCTCAGGGAAGTATTTGAAGTCTTTTTGGGGATCACCGGTCAATCCGGTATAACGATAAATGTTCCCCTCCCCGCCGCCTATGAACATTCTTGAGTCGTTTGTTGCACCGCCGTATAGCTCACTTAGTGGGTGTTTTAATACCTTGTCGATAAACCCCGCCTGAGTAGCTTTGGCTGAGATTTTTACATCGTTTGTGTCCACTGTACCCTGCGGTGCAATGGTGAACGTTACTTTGCCTGTAGTGCGATTTACAGTGAAGCTAGTTCCCTCTATCGGGGTTGCCACGCCGACTACTTCAATGGTAACGGTGTCAGCATCAAGATTTCCCAATGGAAGGACGTATTCCGTTGCAGTAGAAGCCAGCCTTGAAGTAAACCACACCTCAAACCACCCAGTTAAAAGGTTGAATTCCTGGTATGCCGTACCTCCCCCTGATGGCGCCCGACCCGTCAGTAAAACAGGTTTATATGCTGAATCCTTACAATGTGCAGCTGTTGTACTGTCAAACTGGATGTATTGGGCGCCGTTTCTGTAAAGTAATTTATCACTAAAAATAGAAAACCGGCCGTCCTGGTCGGTTAATCCGGTCATTATTTCTGTTTCAATGTTCGTCACCGGGTCCCAGGTACTTAGTTTTGTCCCGTGAGCTGCGACTACCTTATCTTTGTATAATCCGTTAAACACCGCATGAATAGGCCCGGTTGCGAATGTATGCGCCACCATCTGCCCCGGACGCTTGGTTAATGCTCCTCTGTCGTCAGCGCACAGATTGACCATATACGGGCTTTGGTTGGGGGATATGAGTAATTCATTATATTTTACATTCAGTCCCCCATCTATGGCGTTCATGCGGAACTGCTGCGGCTCCTGGGGCTTTGGTATTTTTACTTGTTGTGCTACATACATTTAATCACCACCCGTATATGTTCTGTATCTGCTGTGCCACCGGAGTAACAGATTGATTGCTTATGTTCGACAATTTGGTCTTGTACTCGCCCAGCAAGAGCGATTTGACGTTGCTCTTACTTTCATCACACGCGAATGCTCCGATATAGTAAGGTATCAAATGATGTGCTTTAGGGTCTATTTCGTATTCGTAAGTATCAAGCGTTGCCGATGTTATCTCTGTTGGCCGTTTGAAATAGTGAATATCAAACTGTCCGGTTAAAAACCAATTTATATAGACTTTTTTGTCCTCTGTTTTCAAGTATTCAGAGGTTTCCTGTAGTTGTCGTTGGTCGTACCACCGGATGATTTTGTCAAACTCCATGTAGTCCGTAGGCATGTCGTAAGGCACAAACGAACCATAAGCCGGTACATCTGCATCAGTCGCATAGGCATACTTAAACAATGCCCTGAATCTTGTGGTGTATGGATAACTCCCGGCGAATTCCATCCGGATAGTACCTCCAGTGCTGTTTATGTTCCCCTTGTAATTGGTGAATTTGTTTATTCCAATAACATCTATCTGCTTCAAGGTAACCCCGTTTTCCTTGATATACACCGTGCATGGGCGGTCGACTTCGAAGGAATATGACTTCGCGCCTACTACTTCATAACTCAAAGGCTTATCCGGAAGGTATTGAGCCATATCGAACTCATTTAAAAGGTTGATAAGGTTGGGTATGGGATTCTGTGTCACAGATTTTACACTGGGTATCTTGACATACTGTGCTATTTCCATCTGTGCGGCATTGGCAAGGGGGGACATCTGCAGAATATAGTCCTGATAGTTGCCGCCGGCAGTATCGATCAATATGCCTTTTTTGGAGTATTCTTTTATAAGCTGAATTGCTTGTACTTTACTTTGCCCGAAATTCACGGAGTTCACCCCCTAAAGAAAGCCCCGGTTAAGGGGCTTTTATGTTTTGATTTCGATTTCCTGTGACATTTTTTCTTCTGCCACGATTGTTTCCGAGTACGAATAGTCCCACAATTCCTTTACAGACTGCGGCACTTTCAACTGTTTGCCTACTCCAAGCCATATCTGATTCCCGTTTATGCAAAGGAATCTTTCTTTCACCGGGTTCTGTTTGTCAACTGGTATCATAAGCGTTACAAGTTCCTCGCCCACGAACAGGCCATTATCTACCTGTCCCCACTTTTCAGTGTCTTTTGTTACCTTTGCCATGATAAAACCTCCTTAAAATAATAGGGCGGTAGTCAGCCGCCCCGTGTTATGCGTCAAGTACTTCGAGTCTGAGTATGCAGGACTCGTTGAGCCTTGCAGCCGTGAAGCAACTCTTCCAGGCTACTGTTGCGTACAAAGCCATCGGGTTTTCTGTGTTGCCTTCCTTAAATACAAGGATTTCAGGCTTGCTGGAACCTTCCACATCAGGAATACCGAATGCTCCGTCACCGATTATGAGTATAGATTTGCCGGCGAGGTTCGCACCTGCGCCGCCATCAGTGAATGTCGGGGCTGTGGTTGCTTCCATGAAGTAGATTCCATACATCTGACCAGCTATACCGGCTTCACGGTTCTTAGGGTCAGTATAAGTGTTCTGGTCCTTCCACTCCTGAAGGTTGAAGATCTGTGTTACAGTGTCCGGGTGAACAAATGCTAAGTATCCCATCTGCCCATTTGGGAGTTTAATGGGTTTAACATTGTTCTTTTTCATTGTTGCCCTTGCTTTCTGGATTTCTGCCGCGCTGATCTTGTCACCAGCTGCCAGTGTAGCCTTTGAAGCTTTGGCACCGGCATACTGTGCGTTTGTTCCGGCTTTTATGATATCCCTTACGATGATATCCATGGTCAAACCGGCATGGTCACCGAACAACTGAGAAACCTCGGTCAAGAGCGGGTCAAGGCCAACAAGGTCAATGAAGTCAGTCAATTTGGTAAAAGTACCGAACTGCTGGACAGTAGCGGAAACCTTATTGATTGTCAGGTCAATACCGTTGGGGGTTACGCCTTCGGTAATTGCCGTAGTTGTTACTGCGGGCATTTCCAACCTTCTCCATGATGTAGTTGAACCTGCGCGCCTAGGAATATTGATCTTTTTGCCATACTTCATGAAGAATATGGCATCATGGAGCCTCTCCAGAAGCGTCCTCTGGTAAAACTCTGCGTTTTCTGCGGTCAATCTGTTGTTGTTGGCATCCGAAGGGGTCGTATAGGTCTGTAGTTTAGCTGCCATTATAATTCATCCTCTCTTTTATAAGTGTTTTCTCTCACCCCTTAACACCTCGTCCTGTAATTTTTTGAAGTCGGCTTTCGACATGTTGGCAACTGAATTTGTATTCGCTGCCGTGTCGCCCCCTAATGCCCCGGGTGATGTTTGGGCATTGTGAGTTAATGATCTGATTGCTTCCTGCTGTCCCGTGGTTCTTTGGCTGTTCAGCAAATCCGGAAGCTTTTTATCCAGCAAATAATTAAACGCCGTGCGGTAATCCACTCCGGCATTCTGCACTAACTGCTTGACTTCGCTCTCCCATGACTTGTATAACTCGCCTCTGATCGGGTCGCTTCTGAGGTTGTTGTCCTGCTCCATCAAGGTTTTTTCACGCTGAATAGAACCTAATTGGTTCTTCATGTCGTTGAATTCCTGATAAAACGTAGGGTCAACGCCCCTTTCCTGCGCTTCCTGTGCCGCCAATGCCGCCTGATAATCTTCTTCCGTGAATATGCCATACTGCCCATATTGCTTGGCTATGTCGTAATCGCGCTGAAGCTTCTCATTTTTCCTCCGCATATCTGCGAACTGGGCATTGGTCTGGCTGTCTTGTACCGGCTTCTGCGTGGCGGTTGCAGAATCAACCTGCGAGGTTGTACTTGCGCCTGTGTCCTGTACGTTCTGAGTGTCCACGACTTCACTCTGCGTGGCGTTTACCACGTTTAAATTTTCATCCATATGTAATCTCCTTTGAGTTTTTGGCGCTATCTCAAGCGATTTTTGACATTAAAAAAGCACCCTTGCGAGCGCTAATCTACTTTATTGGTTTACTCCTTGATTGTAATTACACCTTCCGTCTTGCCATGCCCCGCATTCTTCTCTAGGGCATTCCATTAGTTGATATTCTTCAATAATAACCTCCTCAATAATTTCTTCTTTAGTTTGGGATTGTTTGACATACCGTAAACTTTTGCGGTTATAAGGGCATATCATGTCAATTCACCTTATTTCTTATGGTTTCAACTATGGTCAAGGGCTTTGCCAAATCTTCCCCACAATAGTTGGGGCAGGGGTTTCCGTCATTCAAGGGGCTTGTCTTATTGGTACACAGCATAGGCAGATTAGTAAAAATCTCTGTTGGTGTGTCGGGGCTGTTATCGCCCACCGTTGTGTAATACTGCTTGCCTATTACCAAGGTACTGTGGCATATTGGGCATTGCATTACCTCCACCTCCAAACGTGTTTACTATTTGCTCTTGTATCTGTGGATCCTGTGCTATCAACTGCATTTCCTCCGGTGTCCGCCCGTTCAGGAATTGATTCATATTGTTTTCAGTGTCCATCTGCTGATTTTGCTGCTGCATCATCTGTTGTTGACGTTCCTCTATGCGCTTTTTCAGCCTATCCTTGAAGGGCACAACATTCTTGGGTGCAAATTCCAGGTAATCATCGAAAGTTATATATTGGCCGTCCAAGAATTTATCAAGGGACTGCATCATCAGGCCTTCCGAATACTGAGACGATGGGCCTATGTCGATTTTCAGAGACATTCCCGAATCAGCGTAGTCTTTGCCGTTGAATACGGTAGGATATTCCTTGCCATTGTCGTCCTTAAACCTTACCGGCCGGGGAAGGTCATAATTGACTTTGAAGAATTCCTCCCAGATCAGACCAACATCCTCACAGAATCGGTAAAATCTCTTTTTAATTGATTCCAGCGGCACACCTGCAGCTTTTTGCAGCATTGCTATGCCTGCTGCTGTGTTCTGTGAAGGGTTCATGTCCCCTGTAGCTGCGTCCTGTGCTGCGCTCATTTGCTTGGTGAGGTCAACAAACTTATCAATAATCCCGAAAGTGGTCGGGTTGAAGTTCCCTGGCTGCATGAACTTGATGTTATCCTGCCCGTCTGCCTTCATGTCAGTTATGATCTCACCTATCTGGTTGGTGATAACC
>CALMWN010000241.1 GCA_937873555.1 uncultured Clostridia bacterium | reverse complement strand
CAGCATCCCATTCATAGGTGTCCTGATTTCATGACTCATATTAGCCAGAAATTGGCTTTTCGCCTTGTTAGCCGAATCGGCTTGTTCCTTGGCTTTTCTCAGCCTGTCTTCGCTGGTTTTTACATAATTACTGTATGCTTTCAGTTCATCATACTGTTGTTTCAATTCCTCCTCTGATGCAGACAACTCTTCATAGGTTTCTGATAATTCATCATAACTCTCGGCAAGCTTCTTTTCTGTCTGTATCACCTTTTTGAATGCTTTACTTAATAAGACATACAGAACAATTGCAATAACAGTCACATAAAGCCATCCCTTATATATACTTACAATTGTCACTATATCTTTATCAATGAAAAGGCGGTTGGTAATCCTGTCGGAGAGCAGTATCCAAAAGAAGCTGATAAAAAAGTATATGAAGCTCACTTTAAAAGGTATGAACTTGTAATTTGACCTTTTACCAATCTCTAGAAATGATTTGATGTTTTCTTTTAGTTTTACGAACATATTGCATCTCCATTAATTAACTTTGAACGTATTAATTTATTATTCAGGACTAATTCCAATTGTTATAAATTGTATCTCTTATCATGGCATGCATACCCACAAATATTCAATGCATCCATTAGCAATCACCTGTTCGAAATATGTCCAACATCAAGGAACTGATTAAATAAATATATCAAAAAGCAGTATCATTTTTACATAATACTGCTTGATCATTCTCCCCTTTTCTTAGCCAAATCGAAAAAATTTATAATTTATTCACTCAAATAAATAGCAGGTCATTGACAATGACCCTCCATTGCCCAGTTTATTTTTGTAAGGTTGTGAACTACGTTTCCGCTCCCCAATACTAAAATTCCCTTTTCGCGCAGGGCACTTATTTCCTGTCCGATTTGAAAATGAGTCTTGGCGCTTGCACTGTTGTCCACACTAAGTTGGTACACGGATATGTCTGCATCAGGGTACATTCTGCAAAGAACTGACCATGTACCATGGTCATAACCCCAGCTGTTATCTATTTTTACACCTCTCTTAATCAAATCCTTTGTCAAATGAGCTAATTCCGGTGCACCCTTTGCCTTATATTCAATCCTGTAAAGTTCATCCGGAAATCCATACATATCATAAATTATTCTTGGATGGACTTCGTCCATTACCCTTTCACTGAGTTTGACATAGATTATCTCATCCCTCAACATTAGCTTGTAATTAAATAATACTTGAACTACATTCGAAAAGCATTTTACTTCAAACAAAAATCTTGATACTTAGTTACGTATTTATTTATTATACATACCACTACAGCATTTCAATCAAACATTTTATCCCTGGTTATTACATATGCCGTCAATTCGTCTTCACACATAATGATAGAAAGGAAGCAAGAGTGCCGTCCCATGGATGCCATACGTACTCCACCGACGTACCAATTTGGAATACAAAGATAACTACCTGCTGTAAAATAGGACAAGTTCACCAAGAAATAGATGAAAATATGGAACTTTACAAAATTAACGAAATTGACAGTCAGATTTATTATCAACTTTCAATAGAATTTATCTTGCTTATTATTTTCAAATGGTATGATAAGATTATTTATTGTCTACAATGCTATTATATTTTTTCACCGCATTTTTAACTATCTCTTCAACATTGGAGTTTGAACTTTTGAGGACCTCCTGTAGTGCTGCCGCCATACACTCAGTTAGTTCTTGAAAAGTATCAGTGTTAACCGCTAAAGTGCCCTTTTCATTTAGATATTTTATCCACCATCCAAGCATCGCCCCTTCAGAAGATTTAAAGTACGGATCATCCGCTGCGGATTTACGTGTAGGAATTTCTCCGGAAATCTTCGAATATAAAAACTGCGATTCATTTGAAGTGAAAAATTTAATAAACTCCCAAGCTTCTTCAGGACTTTTCGACCCTTTCGGAATAGCCAAATCCCAGGTTGAGATGGTCGAAGGAGAGGGATTTTCCGCATCGACTCCCGGTATCAGTGTAATTAAAACATTTTCTGACTTTAACGCACTCGTAATTTTTGAATATCTGTGTGAACCTTCTAAAATCATACCTGCTCTGCCTGATGCAAATAAATCGGTTACGTCATCATATCTTAGTGTTATGGCATTATTCGGGACAATTTTATTATCAAAAACACAAGCCTTAATAAACTTAAACGTATCTATTCCCGGCTTGCTGTCAAAAACTGCCCGCCCTTTATCATCCAAAACCTTGCCGCCTCTTCCTTCAATCATCAATTGCAGCCAATCCAATTGATTAAGTTGTGAAGGAGATCCTCCAAATAAATAACCATAAACTGTTGGAGAATTCAATCCTTTTGCAACTTTGACAAAGTCATCCCAGGTTTTCGGCGGTTCCATACCGGCTTTGCTCAACAGGTCTTTCCTTATATACAAACCTACAAGAATAAATGACGTGGCAAAAGCATATTTTTTGTTGTCATACATCCCAACTTTATTCCATAAAATATAATCGTTTTTGTCATTTTCTTTTAAATCTCTGCTGACATAGCTGTCTAATGTTAGTAATGAGCGTTCTTTTGTAATGGTACCGTTTGTCAAGACACGATTTTGAAATTTCTAAGCTATGTTCT
>CALMWN010000240.1 GCA_937873555.1 uncultured Clostridia bacterium | reverse complement strand
ATTTCTGCCTGTCTCGTGGGCTCGGAGATGTGTATAAGAGACAGGGAGAAGCCATCATGGTAGATGTTGGAGATAAAATTATCACAAGTCGCGTAGCAAAGGCAATGGCTAGAGTTTCTATGCAGCGTCAAACATTGGATCTTATTGCGTCTGACCAGATGAAAAAAGGCGATGTGTTGGGGTGCGCCCGCATTGCCGGTATTATGGCAGGAAAAAAAACTGCCGGATTGATTCCTCTTTGTCATATGCTGCCGCTTGAGAGCATAAAAGTAGATCTGGTACTAAATTATGAAAAATTAAGTGTGGACATTGTAGCAACAGCGTCCTGCAGTTATAAGACAGGAGTTGAGATGGAAGCACTAACTGCTGCACTTATATCTGCACTTACAGTCTATGATATGTGCAAGGCGGTAGATAAGGAAATGATTATATCGGATGCGGCATTACTTGAAAAATCCGGCGGCAAATCAGAGATACATAGAGAGATGCTCTAACTTTTTAGGGGGGATATAAAATGGCAATGGTCGTAGGAGTAAGTATCAGTTCAAAAAAAGGTGTCCCTAAGGAAAATGTTCCTGAAGGTGAGTGCATTGTTGATTTTGGTATAAAGGGCGATGCGCATGGTGGAAAATGGCACAGGCAGGTCAGCTTTTTGGGTCAAGAGAGTATAGATAAGATGACAGACCTTGGGGTGCCAGGACTTCGTTCAGGGAAGTTTGCAGAAAATGTGACGACGGAGGGAATTTGTCTTTATGAACTTCCCATAGGCTCAAAGTTTAAGATTTCCAATGCGGAATTTGAGGTCACTCAGATCGGGAAGGAATGCCACCAGCACTGTGCAATATATCATAAGATAGGCGACTGTGTCATGCCACGGGAAGGCATATTTGCAAAAGTTATAAAAGAAGGAATAATCCGCCCTGGGGATGAAATAATTCTGCTGTAATTATAATACATTCATTATTTTAGCCTGTCAGGGAGTAATGCCACCAAATAGTAAGGGGACTTTTATTGATGTGAAGGGATGAGTAAAATTATGGATATAAAAGGTTTTAAAATTGGGTTTTAAAAATATTATAATCGATTATGTGGATGGAAACTGCTGTGCTACTTCAAGCTGTGGATGCGATAATGCAAGTATTAGTGCCTTAAAGTTCCTTTACGAGACTGTATTTGATAAGGAATGGAACTCAAAAAATATCCCAAGGTTGAAGCACCGGAGAAGACTTCCTGCTGTGCTTTCCAGAGAAGAAGTCCAGACGATTTTTTTGACCCCATTCGGTAAAATAAAACTTAGTAAATCAACTCAATTATGCGGATTGCCAGGTCATTTGCATTTTGACGAATACTCTTTTCTACTTTTTTCAATATATTCCGACGGCAGGCACCTGGTAAAGCGAACAAATGTCTTGGTAAAATGTCGTATGCTGGTATAACCTACCATGCCGGCCACTTCTTTAACGGTTATTTGAGGATTGAATGCAAAATGACGTTTTGCATTGGTTATGCGAACCTCTGTGAGATAGTCGATAAATTTGCATCCCACTCGTTCATGAAATATCTTACTAAGATAGTTGGGAGAAATATGCAGTATTTGCGCAATCGTATTGATGCCAATTTCCTTCATGTAATTTTCTTTGATATACTCTTTTACCCAGTTTATCTCATCTATCTCAGTTTTGGCAATGCTGTTTTGATACATAAACTGAGCGCCGTCGATCAGACTGCGAATAAACTCCTTATAGTTTTCAACATTCACCGTTAAACCTAGTGTAAGGTGAAAATACGCTGCGATAGAGGCACGATTTACTTCCTCAAATATCCGATGACAATTCTGATCAATATACAAATGGTTCAGAATATTTTTATATTCAATCTCTTCCGCGTTTAAATAAGCCCGGCAAAGCTTTTCCAACCCATTTAAAAAAGATGTGTTACAGGCAGATTTTCGCAGCAGCTCCGCATCTGTGCACAACAGTCCTCCATACCCGTATATTATGCGTACAAGGGAGTTTTGTTTTATTTCAAGACACTGCAAATATAGTTTGTTGAGAGTAGTATTTTCACTATACAAGCACGTTACGGATTTTTCAAGGCTCAAAAGCAATGAAGAAAGGAAGGAGTTCACATTGCTTTTTTCTCCACAGGTAATCAGGCAAGGTTCTCCGGTTTCAAGGAAGAACATCGTATACCGGAAGCGGCTGCTAAGGCACTTATCCATTTCTGTGCGAATACGATGAACCAGTGTACGGCAGGTCTGATCGCGTGTCTCTTGGTATCGATGGTCTATATAAAAAACATATATTGCAAGATTATCATACTGCAGTGTCGCTGCAGTAACATATCCACTGCCAATCGAGCGCGTCGTATTATAAGCTGTGCTGATATCATGAGCAAAGCGGGCGTTGCTTTGCCTTATGCTCCTGTAAAAATTCTCCTGTGCAGTTTCCATTACATGCTGCAGAGTCTCAAGGCTGACCGGTTTAAGGAGATATTCTTGTATACCCAAATGCATTGCAGAGCGCGCATATTCAAAATCGGAATAGCCGGACAATATCAGGTACTGGGTGTTGAGGTGGATTTTCCTGCATTTTTCCAATGCTTCCAGTCCGTCCATCAATGGCATTTTGATATCCACAAAAGCAATATCAGGAAGATGGCTTTCCATCAGCTTAATCATTTCCTTGCCGTTTTTTGCCTGAATATATGTATGCTCTCCCGGATACAGCTCATCCAGCATGCTGATAAGCCCTAAGCGTACCATGCGTTCATCGTCTGCCAAAAGCACTTTCATAAGTATCCTCCTTGCAGTATCACTCTATTGGTATTACTATATGGCATGCCGTACCTTGTCCCAGCGTACTTTTTACGATAAAAATCGAATCGCTGCGGAATAGTTCCAGCCGTTCGAAGATATTATTCAATCCGACATGAGCAGTACCATTCAATTTATTCTTATCAAAGCCTACACCATTGTCTATAACACAGATCATCAAAAGTGCTCCGAAAGTTTTGTGACATATACGGGAGGCATAGATTTCTATAAGAAAAGGTTGGTCGCAAGGTTCCATACCATGAATAACTGCATTTTCAACCAATGGCTGCACAAGCAGCTTGGGAATGACGCATTTTTGGACATCCCTTTCCATGTACACGCTGAATTCCAGCCGGTCATCAAAACGCAATTTTTGCAAAAAGAGATACTGCTGTGCAAAATTAATTTCGTCCTCAACGGTGCTTGTATGTTCATTACTGCAAGTATAGCGGAACAGACTGGTAAGACGCAGAATAGAATTCTCCAGTGTTTTTTTATCCCCTAAACGGTTGAGAGTAATAAAACCATTAAGGGTATTATACAGGAAATGCGGGCTTATTTGAGTTTGCAGCGCAAGATATTCTGCATTGCGCCGGCTGATGACCGCCTTATACTCATTGGTGATATGGGTATCCAATTTTTTAATCATATTATTCAATGCATCCGCAATCAGGGTAAATTCCCTGTTCATGTTGCGGCCTATGCTGGTTTGCACGTTCAGATTCCCCTGCTCTACCTGTTTCATTGTATTAATGATATTTTTTACAGGTGCTGTAATACGGTAAGAATTGAAGGTGAAAATAAGAAACCCAACCAACAGGCAAACAACAGACAGCAGAGAGGTAATTAAAAAGATTGTTCGGCTTTGTTCGGTAATATCGGTTTTAGAGGACAGATACACCAGCTGTCTCTTATACACATCTCCGAGCCCACGAGACAGGCAGAAATCT
>CALMWN010000239.1 GCA_937873555.1 uncultured Clostridia bacterium | reverse complement strand
GCATTGCGCCGTTCATGGCATCCGCAGAGATGAAAACGTCATTCATGTCAACATCGTCAGGTATCACAAAGCCGTACCCCCGTTCATTACCTTGAAGACGGCCCACAATAAGGTTCATCCTTTCAGGAACGCCATACCTGTCCCTGTGGGTCTTGAATATAAGACCCTCCTCCTCCATCTGTTCAATGAGGCTTCTGAACAACTCCATATCAGTTTTGGGAACGTCCAATACCGTCGCCAGTTCCACCATCAGAAGCGGTTTATATGCATCTTCCTTCATAAAGGCCAATATACGTTCTTTTCTTTCTTCCATAAAATATGACAGCAGCCGGCAGCTGTTGTCCACTCCTTTATATCATGATAACAATATTATCTGCATACTTTCCGGTTAATAATCATTTGCGGCCGGATTATGCAAAACAACATGTATTTATTTATACTAAAATCTTCCCATGTTTTCAACCTTTAATCATAAAAAAAAGTTGTGTAGTTTTACACAACTTCTTGTTTGTAAATTTTTTATACGATTCTACCGATTATCATATAAAGCACTATGGAAGTTATCAGGAACATTATTGCGGCAAATGCGGTATATCTGCTGAGCAATGCATCGATTGTGCGGCCTTTGTTCTTTCCAAAAAAGGTTTCGGCACCGCCGGCTATGGAACCTGACAAACCTGCCTGTTTGCCTGACTGCAGCAGTACTATCACAATTATTGAAATAGCGAATATTATATGGAATATATTTACTATAATTCCCCAAACGCCCAAGAAAAACACCTCCTAAAAAATTGACAAGTTTTATTCTAACACATAAAAAAATAAAAAACAAGCCTGCCGGCTTGTTTTTATTAAATAATATTATTTGTTTTTGAGGTTGAACCATGCGTTGAGACCCGGATATTCCGCAGCATCACCAAGTTCTTCTTCAATCCTTAACAGCTGGTTGTATTTGGCAACACGGTCAGTCCTTGAAGGAGCACCGGTCTTTATCTGTCCTGAATTTGTAGCAACTGCGATGTCTGCTATTGTTGCATCCTCAGTCTCACCGGACCTGTGGGAGGTTACAGCTGTATATCCTGCCCTGTTAGCCATCTGAATGGCATCGAGAGTTTCAGTCAGCGTACCTATCTGGTTAACCTTGATAAGTATTGAATTTGCAACTCCCATATCAATACCCTTCTTCAGCCTTTCAGTGTTTGTAACAAAGAGATCATCTCCAACAAGCTGAATCTTGCTGCCGATCTTATCAGTGAGCATCTTCCAGCCTTCCCAATCCTCTTCCGAAACGCCGTCCTCAAGAGAAATGATAGGATACTTTGCAGCCAGATCCGCCCAGAAGTTTACCATTTCCTCCTTGGTCTTCCTTATGTCGGTTTTCCAGAAGAAGTATGTCCCGTCTTCCTGGTACATTTCGGTAGCTGCTGCGTCTATGGCAATCCTGAAATCTGAGCCCGGCTTGTAGCCTGCTTTTTCAACCGCCTCCAGAATAACCTGTATGGCTTCTTCATCAGTCTTCAAGTTCGGAGCGAATCCTCCCTCATCACCTACTGCCGTACTGTATCCTTTGCTGCTCAACACCTTCTTTAAGTTGTGGAAAACCTCCGCGCACATCTGAAGTGCGTTCTTGAAGGAGGAAGCGCCTACAGGCATAATCATGAATTCCTGTATGTTGACGCTGTTGTCTGCATGCTTGCCGCCGTTTATTATGTTCATCATGGGAACAGGCAGTATTTTTGAATTAGTGCCGCCTATATACTGGTATAAGCTCAATCCCAAGGCTTCTGCCGCCGCTTTTGCCACTGCAAGGGATACACCCAGGATTGCATTGGCGCCGAGCTTTGCCTTGTTGTGAGTTCCATCAAGGTCTATCATCAGCTTGTCTATGGCTACCTGGTCAAAAACATTCATTCCTTCAACTTCAGGAGCGATAATATTGTTGACATTGTCCACCGCATTCTGAACACCTTTTCCAAGGTATCTGTTTTTGTCGCCGTCCCTGAGCTCTATTGCTTCAAAAGCTCCTGTTGAAGCTCCGGATGGAACTGCTGCCCTTCCAACAAAACCGCCTTCTACTATAACCTCTACCTCAACGGTAGGATTTCCTCTGGAATCAAGTATTTCTCTGGCGAATACACTTTCAATCTCCAAGTATTGTTTCATAATAAAATTTCCCTCCATTGCATAATTTTTCACACATATAGAATATCGCATGTCCGGTAAATTGTAAATATTATTTTGATAAAGTATTATCAAAATACCTGCTCCGATGCGTGTTCAACCTTATTTTAACCAATATACCAAACTTCAAACCGGACCTTTGATGTCAATGTTTGTGTGGAACATTGCTTTAAAAAGCTCTATTTATTTTTCTATATATTTTACGATAAACATATGACATTCCTTATTTTTATATCGTAAAATATTTACCTTGATTCATTGAATACGCAAAGAACCTTTTTGATACATAAACTGCATATGCTTCAAGGGCAGTTTATTAATGTAAATTCTTTCGCGTATTCAATATACTAAAGAATTTCCTGTCATTTCCTTCGGCTTTTCAATTCCCATAAGATCCAGCATGGTCGGCGCAAGGTCTGCCAGCTTCCCTCCGCTCTTTAGCCTTGCATTCCCGATTCCCACTGCTATCAATGGTACATCAAAAGTAGTATGGGCTGTATAGGGGCCACCTGTTTCATAGTCCACCATCTGTTCTGCATTTCCATGATCCGCAGTAATCAATGCAACCCCGCCCTGGGCTTCGACAGCCGCTATGACTCTGCCAAGGCATTTATCCACAGTTTCTACTGCGGTTTTCGCTGCCTCGAATATTCCTGTATGTCCGACCATGTCGCAGTTTGCGTAGTTCAGGATTATAACATCGTACTGCCTGGAATCAATCCTTTTTACCACCTCGTCGGTTACTTCCAAAGCGCTCATTTCAGGCTTCAGGTCATAGGTCGCCACCTTGGGTGAGGGTATCAATGCCCTGTCCTCTCCCTCGTAGACGTTTTCAACACCTCCGTTGAAGAAGAATGTTACATGGGCATACTTTTCCGTCTCTGCTATCCTGAGCTGCCTGTAACCAAGCCTGCTTATGTATTCTCCAAAAGTATTTTCAAGACCCTCGGGCTTGAATGCTACAAGTACACTTTTAAAGGTCTTGTCATACTGGGTCATGCATACATATAAAAGCGGGAAAAACCCGTTGGCTCTCTCAAAACCGTTGAATTCCTCGTCGATAAAGGTCCTTGATATCTCTCTCGCCCTGTCCGGCCTGAAATTGAAGAATATTACAGAGTCATTTTTCGCTATTGTGGCAACAGGCTTACCATTTTCAATTATAACTGTAGGTTTTACGAATTCGTCATACTCTTCCCTCTTATAGGACTCGGCTACAGCCTCCCCCGCACTCGCAGCCGTAAAGCCCTTGCCCAATACCATTGCATCATAGGCTTGTTTTACGCGCTCCCACCTGTTGTCCCTGTCCATTGCATAGTACCTTCCCATAACAGAAGCTATTTTCCCGATGCCAATCTCCACAAGCTTTGCTTCCAATTGCTTCACATAATCCACAGCGCTGTCAGGCGGGACATCTCTTCCATCAAAGAAGCAGTGTATAAAGACATCCTTCAAACCGTTGCGCTTTGCAAGCTCCACCAGTGCATACAGATGGGTGTTGTGGCTGTGCACTCCTCCGTCCGAAAGAAGCCCGAACAAATGCAGCTTGGTACCGTTCTTTTTGCAATTGTCCACTGCCTGGAGAAATTCCTTCTTTTCAAAAAAGTCCCCGTCTTCTATGGACTTTGTAATCCTGGTAAGTTCCTGGTATACTATCCGTCCCGCTCCTATATTCGTATGCCCCACCTCGGAATTTCCCATCTGGCCCGTGGGCAGACCAACCGCCATGCCGCTTGTGTGAATGGCAGTATTCGGATATTGAGCCATAAGTCTGTCGATATTGGGTTTATGTGCTGCCTTTATGGCATTGCCCTCAACTTTTGGATTGATGCCGAACCCATCTAAAATTATAAGCGTTATCAATTTACCTTTCATCATTTACCCTCTCCCATTCAATTGCAATGATTCACATGTTGAAGACCTATGTGATTTATGATTAATCACAGCTAATTTCTAATTGTGAAATGGTTCAATTCGCGATTAGAAATTAGCTTCCATACCATAGACATAAATCGTAAACTATGTAATATTACTTAACCCTCCGGCCTCAAGCCGGAGGGTTAACAGCAGCAATACAGACTATTTTAACCTGTTTTTATGCATCATATTTAACGATTTTTTCGAAATCATCCAGCTTAAGGCTGGCCCCACCTACAAGTCCCCCGTCAATGTCGGACATGCTGAACAGTTCAGAGGCATTTGCAGCGGTTACGCTTCCTCCGTACTGGATTCTCACCGAATTTGCAACATCTTCATTGTACAGCTCCCCGACTGTGTTTCTTATAATCGCACAAACTTCATTAGCCTGTTCATTGGTGGCAGTTTTGCCGGTACCAATAGCCCATATGGGTTCATAGGCGATAACAAGCTTCTTAACCTGTTCTGCGCTGAGGCCGAGCAGTGCTATTTTTACCTGGTACCTTATCAGATCGGCAGTAACTCCCTGCTCACGTTGAGCAAGCGATTCACCTACGCATATGATCGGAGTCAATCCATACTTGAAGGCTGCATGGGCCTTTTTATTGACTGTTTCGTCGGTCTCGGCAAAGTACTGCCTTCTTTCGGAATGACCTATGATGACATATTCAATTCCAAGCCCCGCAAGCATCTGTCCGGAAATTTCACCGGTAAAAGCGCCCTTCTCCTCCCAGTGCATGTTCTGGGCTGCAACCTTAATATTTGAACCTTCAGCAGCTTTCTTAACACCCGGCAGGCATACAAACGGAACTCCGACAACCACCTCTGTATCAACTCCTGCAACTCTTGGCTTCAGAGCTTCAACAAACTCTACTGCTTCGCCGGCGGTCTTGTTCATCTTCCAGTTGCCTGCAGCAATTTTCTTTCTGGGATTTTTATCCATCAATACGGCTATTCCCGGGAGGACTTTTCCTTCCAGAAACTCAAGAGATGCCCCGCCGCCAGTTGATATATGTGTTATTTTATCAGCAAAGCCCAGCTGTTCAACAGCAGCAGCAGAGTCTCCTCCGCCTACGATGGAAACAGCTCCGGATTC
>CALMWN010000238.1 GCA_937873555.1 uncultured Clostridia bacterium | reverse complement strand
GAGTTCTGCGACTGGTATATCGAGCTTGTCAAACCGAGGCTGTACGACAGGGAGAACGAGTCAAGGCTTGAAGCACAGTATGTGTTAAATTATGTACTTGGAAATTCGATGAAGCTGCTTCATCCTTTTATGCCGTTTATTACCGAAGAGATATACAAACACCTTATAAACGATGATGCCAGCATAATGATTTCAAAATGGCCCCAATACAGGGAAGGCTACTGCTTCCAGGATGATGAGTCAAAAATGCGGCTGGTGATGGAAGCCATAAGGAATATCAGGAACATCAGGGCTGAAATGAATGTTCCTCCGTCAAGAAAGGCCAAGATAATATTTGTGACCTCGGGAAATGATGAGAAAGCTACCTTGCTGGAAGGGAAAAGCTTTTTCGAAAGACTGGCAGGGGCATCTGATATAACTGTCCAAACCGATAAGAACGGAGTACCTTCAGATGCTGTAGCCTCCATAATTGCAGGAGTGGAGATTTTCATACCTCTTGAAGACCTTATAGATATTGAGAAGGAAATCGAAAGGCTTGAAAAGGAACGGGAAAGTCTCAAAAAGGAACTTGACAGGGTGAACAGCAAACTGGGGAATGAGGGCTTTGTGGCAAAAGCCCCGGCTAAGGTTATAGAAGAGGAAAAGGCCAAAAAGGTCAAATACCAGGAAATGTTCGACAAGGTTGTTGAAAGACTCAATGGAATAAAAAAATGAAACTGAAACTATAAAAAGTTGCACATTTTTAGTGGGATTCAGCGCAGAAGCTTTCTTGATGCAGACGAGTCTGTTTATCGGGAAGGCTTTTTGTTTTTCATGTAAGAAGATGATTTTATGATCAGTAGTTTGATTAAAGATATAATGTATATTTTATTATTTTCTTGTAAACAACAGCCTTTTTCTGCTATTATAGTATGAAATAACTGTAGGGTTTATGATTATTTAAAACCAGCGACCTTATCTTAGGCGTGAATCATAAATAATACATCAAAAGCAAAAGGCTGTGAATCCGATGACAACAATACAAACAGTAATTCTAATAACTGCTGCAATACTTACCCTGTACGCAATGAAGAAGGGTGTGAATCTGGGGCTTATTATGCTTGCGGACACTGTTTTCATAGCGCTGATAACCAATATGTCATTGAAAAACTCTTTGAAGTATGCTTTTCAGGGAGCCTTTTCCGAAAAAACAATATCTCTGGTTCTGCTGCTGTTTCTTATCATGATGATGGAGAATATAATGCGCACAACCGGAATGATAAAAGGCATGGTTGGCAGCCTGAAGGAGCTTGCGGGAAGCAACAGGGTGGCTGCGGGCTTTTTGCCGGCAGTACTGGGACTGCTTCCTTCTCCCGGAGGTGCCCGGTTTTCCTGTCCCATGGTGGAGGAAGTGGCAGGCAACAATTCGGATGCTTCCAACAAAGCCTTTGTCAATTATTGGTTCAGGCATATATGGATGGACGGCTTCATATTGTATCCGGGCTTCATACTTGCTGCCCAGCTTGTAGGGGTTTCGGTCATTACCTTATTTATGAGGATGCTCCCATTTATTCTGGGCAATGTACTCCTTGGTACAGTTTTTGGTGTGCTTTTCATCAAAAAAGAAAAAATAAAGTCTGGAAGGAATAAAGCTGAAAGCCTTAAAGAATTCATTCTTTCAATGCTACCCATCATCATACTGATAACACTATACACGACATTGCTAAAGGTTACACCGTATGCTCTTGAAATTTCTTCTGCAGTAGTGGTTTCAGCACTGCTTGCAATTAAAAAATACAGTTTTTCCAAGATCTTAACGACAATGAGGGATGCATTTCCTGTGAAACTTGTTTTGATTTTTGTTGGTGTTATGGTTTTCAAGGAGGTACTCTTCGGTTCAGGTGTGGTAAACAACCTGCCCGGACTGATGGATGCGTGGAGAATTCCGCCTGTTTTGTTATTCATGCTGCTGCCGTTTTTAGCCGGGTTTGCAACGGGCATTACGATAAATTTTGTTTCTATGACGTTTCCATTATTAATCCCTCTCGGACTGGGGCATAATCTCTGGTATGCAATCATGGCTTTTGTCTCAGGATCTGTTGGTGCCATGATGACTCCCCTCCATCTTTGTGCGGTAATGTCGGCGGACTATTTTAAGATGCCTCTTGGAAAACTTCTGCTGAAGGTTGGGTATGCAGAATGTATTCTATTATCAGTAATCGTAGGGCTGTATTATATCATTCCGGCATAGAGGGAGCATTCATAAGGTACAATACCCTTTTACCTTCCCTTCGGTAATGATATAATAAAATGAAAACAGATATATGTATAAGAATAGGAATATAGACAGAATAGACTCAATTCAACTTATACAGGGTGGATTTTATGAATTATGGTTTTGTCAGAGCAGCAGCGGCAGTTCCGCAGCTTAAGGTGGCAAACTGCGGTTTCAATGGTGAAAACATCATAAGCCTGATATTGAAGGCTGAGGACGGAAATGTCCAGTTTGTTGTGTTTCCTGAACTTTCAATAACGGGGTATACCTGTGGAGATCTGTTTCACCAGCAGGCGCTGCTCTTGGATGCGGAAATGCAGCTGAACGATATCCTGGAAAAAACCAGAGGAACAAGTACAATAGCGGTAGTTGGGCTGCCTGTCTATTTGGACAGCCAGATTTTTAACTGTGCTGCAGTGATACAAAGCGGAAAGATTTTGGGAATTGTACCAAAGACCTATATACCGGGATACAGTGAATTTTATGAGGAAAGATGGTTTGCGTCGGGAGTGAAGGCTATCAGCAAAGAAGTTCAACTTTGCGGGCAAAAGATACCTTTTGGTACCGACTTGCTTTTTGAGGCGTACAATGCAAGGGGAATAAGTTTTGGAATAGAGATTTGCGAAGACCTGTGGGTGCCTGTCCCTCCGAGTTCAAAACAGGCAGTTGCGGGTGCGGTACTTTTGTTCAATCCTTCTGCAAGCAATGAAATAATAGGGAAGTATGAGTACAGGAGAGAACTGGTTAGACAGCAGTCAGGCAGGTGCATAGCCGGATATGTATACTCATCGGCGGGTGTGGGTGAATCAACGACGGATGTGGTGTACGGAGGCCATGCAATGATAGCTGAATATGGTTCCATACTGGCTGAATCCGAAAGGTTTTCAAGTGAAGGTCAGCTGATAGTTTCCGAGATAGATGCAGAAAAGCTTTCAAATGATAGATTGAAGAACACCAGCTTTATGGAAGTGATGCAGGAAAAACCTTTCAGAAGAGTTCCTTTTGATTTGAGGAAGATACAGATAACAGGTGTGGAGAGGAATATCGATCCACATCCTTTTGTACCATCCAACGCCGGAATAAGGGATAACCGCTGTCAGGAGATATTTGCCATACAGACCTCGGGGCTTGCCAAGAGAATGCGGCACACGAACTCAAAATATGCGGTTATTGGTATTTCAGGCGGCCTGGATTCAACTCTGGCACTGCTGGTAACAGTAAAAACCTTCGATATGCTGCGTATCCCGAGAAAAAATATATGTGCAGTGACAATGCCGGGGTTTGGCACAACAAATGAAACCTATACCAATGCCCTGCAATTGATGCGGTCTATGGATGTCAGCATAAGGGAGATTGACATAAAAGCTGCTTGTCTGCAGCATTTTAAGGACATCGGACATGATGAGGGAGTGCATGATGTTACTTATGAAAATGTACAGGCCAGAGAACGTACGCAGCTTCTTATGGATATAGCCAACAAATTGAACGGGCTTGTCATAGGCACCGGAGACCTTTCGGAGCTTGCGCTTGGCTGGTGTACATACAACGGTGACCACATGTCCATGTATGCCGTAAACTGCAGTATACCCAAAACGCTTGTCAAATTCCTTGTTCAATGGGTTGCGGACAATGTTGTTGACAAAGACAGCAAGGATATTCTCTACAGGATTTTAAACACTCCCATAAGCCCGGAACTTCTGCCCCCGGATCCGGACGGCAAAATAAACCAAAAAACCGAAGATATTGTTGGACCGTATGAGCTGCATGATTTCTTCATGTATCACATGTTAAGATATGGAGCAGGACCCCGTAAAATTTTATTCCTGGCAGAACAAGCCTTTAAGGGAGCTTATCCCGGCGAAGTGATCAAAGAATGGCTGAAGGTATTCATAAAAAGGTTTTTCAGCCAGCAGTTCAAGCGTTCGTGTTTGCCTGACGGTCCCAAGGTCGGTACAATCAGCCTGTCCCCGAGAGGAGACTGGCGGATGCCCAGCGATGCAGATTCTGCAAGCTGGTTGAAGGAACTGCAATGAAACAATCATAATCCCATAAAAATAGTATTGACAATTCCTCTTTTGTGACTTAAAATATCATATGTGCCTTTTTGAAGGCATTGATATGGTGGATATAGCTCAGTTGGTTAGAGCGCCAGATTGTGGCTCTGGAGGCCGTGGGTTCGACCCCCACTATTCACCCCATTAACAGAGGTGTGAGGTTGCTTGATAGCTCAGAATGAGCTTACGACTTCGCACTTCTTATTTTTTACATCCTTACGGCTTATCACAATTGTAAACTGCTTATTGTATGAACCTGTTGACCAAGTAAGAATTCATTTCCAATTGGACCCTAGGGTAGCCCGGGCAAAGGGTGGGGTAGTTCTCTCCCACCCAAAGACCGGGCCTACTACTATATCAATATTAAGCTGTTTCATGCATATAAAATGTAGAAGAAACTTTTACTTGACAAAACGTGAAACGCGCTTTATAATAGACTTTGCGTTTAAATTTTGGGATGTAGCCAAGCCGGTAAGGCACCAGACTTTGACTCTGGCATTTCGTAGGTTCGAATCCTGCCATCCCAGCCAGTACGGGCCATTAGCTCAGTTGGCAGAGCACTTGACTTTTAATCAAGGTGTCCCGCGTTCGAGTCGCGGATGGCTCACCAGCAAAAACCGTCATTTTAGAGGATTTGACGGTTTTTATATTTTTATTTGAAAGCTGTGAAAAGCCTATAAATGGTCAAAAAGTTGTGAAAAAGTAGCACTAAAGCTGTGAAGAAGTTGTGAAAAAAAGAGTCATTGTTTTGACTCTTTTATGTTAATAAGGTAATTGCGTATCATAAAATGTGTGCCTTAGTTGGCTTTCATTTTGCCGCTATAATATTTCCTACCCTATAATTCTAATGCTTTAAAACCTTTTCCATAGATATCTGCTACATTGTCA
>CALMWN010000237.1 GCA_937873555.1 uncultured Clostridia bacterium | reverse complement strand
GAATACGGCAATTCATACCATTGCTTCCGTTGGTTTAGGCAAAGCACTTGCCGGTGCTCTTTTTGCCACAGGACTGATGATGGTTGTTATTACAGGAGGTGAGTTGTTTACAGGCAACACCTTGATTGTCGTCTCATGCCTGCAGGGCGAATCAAGATGGAAAAAGCTTCTGAAGAACTGGCTCTTTGTATACCTGGGAAATTTTATCGGTTCCATGATAATTGTGTATTGCATTATCTGGTCGGGACAGTTCAATTTTTCCAACGGGCTGCTTGGAGGTTTTACAATAAAAGTGGCCGTCTATAAGGTTACTTTGAGCTTCGCAAATGCCTTCTTCATGGGAATTCTTTGCAATTGGCTGGTATGCATGGCTGTGTGGATGGCCTTTGCCACTATGGATATAACCGGCAAGCTGCTGGCCATATTCTTTCCCATATGGCTGTTTATTACCTCAGGGTTTGAGCACAGTGTAGCCAATATGTATTATATACCTGCGGGAATTCTGGCGAAGGCCAATCCTTCATGGGTTCAGGCTGCGGCTTCACTGGGAGTCACACCGGATAAGCTTGATCACTTAAATTGGGGAAGCTTCCTTGTGAATAATCTCTTACCGGTCACACTAGGCAATATTGTTGGAGGAAGCCTGTTTGTCGGTGTAATCTACTGGGTGAGCTTTCTTTACAAGCCCAAGACTGAATATAACGGCTGCAATTCAGCAGAGACCGTTGGTATAGGTGAACAAAAACTGATATAATTCTTTATAAATTGTTTTGTTAAACTATTATACATATACAATTTAAAGGGAGGCATTTACATGCAGATCAAAAGTGATATTGAAATTGCTCAAAGCACTGAACTTAAAGCTGTAGAAGAAATTGCAAAGGCCGAAGGCATTGACAGAAAGGATCTGGAGCTCTACGGTAATTACAAGGCAAAAGTAAACTACAACCTTCTGAACGACATGAAGGACAGGAAGGACGGCAGGCTTATTCTTGTAACCGCAATAAATCCAACCCCTGCAGGCGAAGGAAAAACCACAACCACTGTCGGACTTGGGGATGCATTGAAAATGATTGGCAAGAAGGTAATGATAGCTTTGAGAGAACCTTCATTAGGACCTGTGTTCGGAATGAAGGGTGGAGCTGCAGGCGGCGGATACGCCCAGGTTGTACCGATGGAAGACATCAATCTGCACTTCACAGGCGACATGCACGCTATCGGCGCTGCGAACAATCTTCTGGCTGCTATGCTGGATAACCACATCTATCAGGGTAATGCGCTGGGTATCGACCCCAGAAGGATTACCTGGAAAAGATGCATGGATATGAATGACAGGCAGCTCCGCTTTATTGTAGACGGGCTGAATGGAAAAGCCAATGGAGTTCCCCGTGAAGACGGCTTCGACATAACGGTGGCTTCCGAAATAATGGCCATACTCTGCCTTTCAAGGGATCTTGACCACCTGAAGGAGAAACTGAGAAGTATAGTTGTAGGCTACACTTATGATGATAAACCGGTCACTGCCGGCCAGTTGAAGGCTGAGGGAGCTATGGCTGCCCTGTTGAAGGATGCCTTGAAGCCAAACCTGGTGCAGACCCTCGAACATACTCCGGCTTTTGTGCATGGAGGACCTTTCGCCAATATAGCACATGGCTGCAACAGTATAATGGCTACAAGAATGGCCTTGAAGCTTGCCGATTATGTTGTCACTGAGGCAGGTTTCGGTGCAGACCTTGGAGCTGAAAAGTTCCTTGATATCAAGTGCCGTATTGCCGGCTTAAAGCCGTCAGCGGTTGTAATCGTTGCTACAGTAAGGGCATTGAAACACCATGGCGGCGCAGCCAAGGGCGAATTCTCGGTTGAAAATCTTGAAGCCCTTGAAAAAGGTCTGCCCAACATGCTGCATCACATAGAAAACATCACTGTAAAATTCGGACTGCCGGCTGTTGTTGCAATAAACAGGTTCCCGACGGATACTGAAAATGAACTCAGGCTTATAGAGAAAAAGTGCAGGGAGTATGGCGCCAATGTCGCTCTGTCAGAAGTATGGGCAAAAGGCGGAGAGGGCGGAATTGATCTTGCAAGGGAAGTGGTACGTCTTGCCGAATCGGGTGTTAATAATTTCAGATATACCTATCAGGATGCAACTCCGATAAAGGGAAAGATAGAAGCAATAGTAAAAGAGATTTACGGCGGTGATGGAGTGGATTTTGCCCCCGCTGCAGTGAAGGAAATAGAGAAATTGGAAACGCTGGGCTTCGGCAAGCTGCCGGTTTGTATGGCCAAGACACAGTATTCCTTCTCGGATGACCCGAAGAAGCTGGGCTGGCCGAAGGGTTTCAGGGTTACGGTAAGGAATGTCAAGGTTTCAGCCGGAGCAGGATTCATTGTTGTTTTGACAGGTGAAATCATGACTATGCCGGGTCTTCCCAAGGAACCATCGGCAGAAAAA
>CALMWN010000236.1 GCA_937873555.1 uncultured Clostridia bacterium | reverse complement strand
TTAATTATAGTTATTCTACAAATGAATGGGATGGCACTTAAGTTTAGTCAGTTTCAAATATCAGACCGGGTATCTGGAAGCACGGGAGGACCGTATGAGTTGGCTGTCCTTATGGCTTTTGTTTTTATATATTTTTTATCATCTATAAACGTTAAGTCTATATTAGGGTTTCTGATTCTAATATTCACAGCATCGAGGATAACCCTTTTTGCAGCAGTACTCACCTTCGTAAAAAAAACCAGGTATTATATTTCATTTATACTTGCGTTTTTATTGATTGCCGTTATCATTTCAAGTTATTTTATGAAGGAGTTGAATGTTGTAAGCAGATATGGCGAGTTAAAGGATTATGCTTTTGGTGAAAAGAATATCATAAACAAGTATTTTGCCGCATATCACAACGCTCCACTGATAAAAAACCAGAAAGAATATTTCGAATTATTCGGTGATCCCGAAAATATTACGAGAGAGAAAGGGGATGCTTCTCTAGAAGTTCGAATATACCGCCAATCGATGTTATTGAAAAAAACTTTAAATTCTATAAGTACAACCATTTTTGGACTAGGCCCGTCATATGCTTCATTTGCAGTCGACAGCAATTATATCCGTGTTTTCGTGGAAACTGGATTTATAGGTCTTTTACTTTATGCATTGTTTTTTTATAAAGCTTTAAGGAATAAGGACAAGAACATACAACTGTATTCTGCAATAATACTAATTACCGGAGCCTTCATAGATATATTTACATCTTATAAAGTAATGCTTTTGTTTTGGTTTATATATGGGCAGCAGATAGAAAGACAAATAAACAGTACTAAGTTGTTGAACGGAAATAAGTTAATGGTGGGGTGTGAATATCAACTTGAAAATACTGATACAAAATAGAAGAGATCACGATATAGTAAACGGTGGGGATAAAATTCAAATAGAAAAAACAGTAAATGCTTTAAAGAGGAAGTATCCCGAGATTATCATCGACTTTTCTTGTGAGTTTAATTTTGACCTTAGCAAATACGACATTGTACATCTGTTTAATGTAACCAGAGTTCATGAGACCTACCAGTATTTTTTAAATGCAAAGAAACAGAATAAGCCCGTTGCCCTAACTCCGATTTATCATTCTATAACCGGTCTTGAATTGTATGAGAACAATGGCAGACGAGGCTTACTGGGATATGTTAATAAAGTATTTAAAAGTGCTGATAACAGGGAGTTAATTAAAAACATGCTGCGGTTATTAGTACAAAACGATCTGAAACAAATTTATCCGGTGATGGCCCAAAAACACTTGGGATATTATGAACAACAAAAATATGTGCTAGAGAATTCTGATATTATTTTTCCTATTGCGTATGAAGAGATTCTGTGCGCCAGGAAAGAGCTAAACATAATAAAGCATTTAAATTGTATAGTCACTCCAAATGGTGTACTTGATGACTTAAGTGGTAATGTGATATTAGATTCTCAGCAGGAGTCGGATTTCGACAAATTTGATTTTAAGAAATTGTGTGTATGCATAGGTCGAATAGAAAACAGAAAAAATCAGGTATCGCTTATAAATGCATTAAAGGATACGGAATTTGGAGTAATATTTGTAGGTAGTCCTAATCCAAAAAACAAGTATTACTTCTCTGAATTCATTAAATGCATTGATAATAAAAAATTTTTCTATTTAGGCTCATTAGACCATCAAAAGGTTTTCCAGCTACTAAAGAGGGCCGAAGTCTCAGTACTGCCAAGTTGGTTTGAGGTAACGTCGCTTGTGGATTTTGAGGCGTACTTTGCAAAATGTAAAATTGTAACTACCAAATATTCATATATAAAAGATTATATCAAGAATAATATTTTTTATTGTGATCCATTGGATGTTTCCAGTATTAAAATGGCTGTTGAGAAGGCTTTTGAAGCGAAAACAGAAAGTTTTGACAGCTTTTCACACCTTACCTGGGACAATACAGCTGAAAAAGTTTATGCGGGATATCAGTCATTATTAACTTAGTCTTACCGGATTTACATTTGTAATCATTATTAGATTTATATTTTGGAAGGGGTATCTATGGATTTATCAATAATTATTGTAAGTTACAATGTTGCTGAGTTGCTTAGAGGATGTATTCGCTCTATATATGAAAATACGAAGAAAATTGAATTTGAAATATGGGTTGTTGATAACCAGTCGGCGGATAATAGTGCTGAAATGGTTGAGAAAGAATTTCCTCAGGTCCATCTTATACGTAACAATATAAACGGAGGGTTTTCTCAAGCTAATAACCTGGCCATTATGCAAGCAACAGGAGAATATATACTTATTTTAAATCCGGACACCATAGTAACCCCGAATGCATTGGAAAAAGTGATTGAATTCTATGTGAATCATTCTGATGCCGGGGCAGTTGGATGCAAACTGATAAAGGCGGATGGTACACTGGATATTGCTTGTAAAAGAGGCTTTCCTACTGTTTGGAACTCATTGTGTAAAGTGCTTAAGTTGAATAAGGTATTTCCAAAGAGTAAATTTACAGGGGGATATAATTTAACTTACCTGGATGAAAATGAAACACACTCAATAGATTGCCTTGTGGGCGCTTTTATGATGCTAAGGAGGGATGTTATAGAAGCGGTTGGTATGCTTGATGAAAAATTTTTCATGTATGGAGAAGATATTGATTGGTGTTACCGAATAAAAAGTTCAGGTTATACTATTTACTACTACCCTGAAGCGGTAATATATCATTTGAAGGGTGAAAGCAGCAAGAAGCA
>CALMWN010000235.1 GCA_937873555.1 uncultured Clostridia bacterium | reverse complement strand
ACTTGAAGTGCTTCAGGCTCAAATCAACCCTCATTTTCTGTATAACACTCTGAATTCGGTAGTCAGAATGGTAGGCAGCGGGAAAAATGAAGATGTAATAACCATGATCACCTCCCTTTCGAAACTGTTCAGGATAAGCATCAGTAAAGGAAAGAACATAATAACGGTGCAGGAAGAAGTGGAGCATGCCAGAAATTACCTTGTAATACAAAGCATCAGATACAAAAACAAGTTCAAGTTTGAGATAGAAGTTCCGGACGAGTTACTTCAGCTAAAAACCATAAAGCTGCTCCTTCAGCCGATAATAGAGAATGCGATATATCACGGCATAGAATACAAGGTTGATGAAGGATTGATAAGAATTACAGTATCAATCACTGATGGCAAGCTGCTGTATCAAGTGACGGATAATGGTCTTGGAATCATGCCGGAGGTTTTGGAGAAAATCCTCACAACGGGCGAAAAGAGCGGGGAAGGTTCAGGCGTAGGTGTTAAAAATGTTCATGAGAGAATACAGCTGTATTATGGGAAGAGATACGGTCTTGAGATAGAAAGCGAGATTGAAGTGGGTACTACGGTTAAAATATGGCTGCCAGTGGTAAAAGAATGATGCCGGAGGGACTTGGGATGAAAAGAGTGTTGACTGCTTTCTGTTTTTGCGCAATTATACTGATTCCGGTTTTGCTGCAGGGATGCTCCAAGCCGGTTGAATTGAACAGCATGGAGAAAAGGAATATCGCTCTTATTGCGAAAATGAACAGCGGCTATCACTGGGGTGCGATAAAGCAGGGGGCGGATACGGCAGCCAGGGAATTCAATATAAATATCGATTTCAACGCGCCTGACGACGAAGAGGATGTAGAGGGCCAGATAAAGCTGGTCAATCAGGCGATAGACAAGAAAGTGGATGCTTTGATACTGGCTGCCAGCGACTACAATGCGCTTGTAAAAGTGACGGAAAGGGCTTTTGACCTGCATATTCCGGTAGTAATAATAGATTCCGAAGTCAACACGAAAAAGATAAACAGTTATATTGCAACTGATAACTACAACGCCGGGAAAAAGGCAGGTAATGCCCTCGCCGACTTAGTGGGTAAAAGCTGCAATGTAGCAATTATGAACTTTGTCAAGGGCTCCAAAAATGCAGAACAGCGTGAGGAAGGCCTTTTGAGCTTTATATCACAATACCCGGGCATAAAAGTCACAGAGAAGGCATATTGCTCTTCCGACACAAATCTTGCCTATCAGCTTACAAGGAAAATCATCTCTGAACATCCTGAAGTTAATGCAATTGTGGCTTTCAATGCCATATCCTCCGAGGGAGTGGCGGAAGCGGTGGATCAGGCAGGGCTTTCAGGCAGGATCAAAATCGTGAGCTTCGACAGTACGCCAAAAGAGATTGACTACATGGAAAAAGAGGTCATCCAGGCAACGATAACACAGAATCCATTCAGTATGGGATACCTTGGAGTCAAGTATGCGGTGGACCTGCTGAATAAGAAGAATGTTCCGGTATATACTGATACAGGATCAAAAATAATAACAAGGGAAAACATGTACCTTCCTGAAAATCAGAAGCTGCTGTTTCCTATTGTAAAATGAGCTGTATGAAACGCAGGATTCAGGAAGTTGCTTCCAAATAATTCAGAAATATTATAAACAAATTTATATGCAAAGTCCGTTGTATTTAAGTTGTATCATTCAAATCAATCAGGATTATCAATTATATCTAAAGTTTTACTTTTTCAACATGTGAGAATTTCGATAATTGTGCATAGGATTTTGCATTCATTCGTGACTGCCGGCGAAGTAATATATACTTATTGACAAATGAAATGCATAAGGTTTCCGGTGCGTTTCATTAAAACTCTTAAAATTTTATGGAGGTGCTGTTATGAAAAAGCTTGTTTCAATTCTTCTGGTGACGGTACTAGTGGCTCTTGCAATATCCGGATGCGCCGGGCAGGGCTCAACGGGTGCCAATAATGCCGGAGGTAAGGTGACTATCGGTTGTGCGATCTACAAGTTTGATGATACCTTTATGACAGGAGTGCGTAATGCAATTACTCAAAATGCAGAGGGCAAGGCCCAGGTGGATGTTGTCGACAGTCAGAATTCACAGCCGACACAGAATGATAAGGTTGACCTCTTTATTACCAAGAAGGTAAAGGGCCTTGCAATAAATCCTGTTGACCGTGCGGCAGCAGGTGTAATTATAGACAAGGCAAAGAAGGCAAACATACCTGTCGTTTTCTTTAACCGTGAGCCCTTGGCGGATGATATGAAGAAATGGGATAAGGTTTACTATGTAGGAGCAAAGGCTGAAGAATCAGGCACAATAGAAGGACAGATGATAGTTGACTACTGGAAGGCACATCCTGAAATGGATAAAAATAAGGATGGAGTTTTACAGTATGTAATGTTAAAGGGCGAACCCGGACACCAGGATGCCGAGCTCCGTACAAAGTTCTCCATCAAAGCAGTGGAGGATGCAGGGATAAAGGTTCAGAAGCTGGCCGAAGACACCGCTATGTGGGATCGTGTAAAGGGCCAGGAAAAAATGGCGGCATTTCTAGCCTCACAGGGAGACAAGATCGAAGCTGTGTTTGCAAACAATGACGATATGGCACTCGGAGCAATTGAAGCATTGAAGGCTGCTGGCTATTTCAAGGATAAAAAATTCATGCCGGTAGTAGGTGTTGATGCAACTGCACCTGCTCTCAAGGCTCTCGAAGACGGAACCCTGCTTGGTACAGTATTGAATGACGCTAAAAACCAGGGTAAGGCTACCTTTAACATATCCTATATACTTGCGCAAGGCCAGACACCAAGCAAGGCAAATGCAGGATATGACATAGTAGACGGAAAATATGTATGGGTACCGTATAAGAAGATCACCAAGGAAAATATGAACGATGCAAAATAGGAATACCGTTTAAAGGGTATGTCCCGGTTTATCGAGCAGGGAGGCAGCTTGTACAGCTTCCTTGCTCATATAACCGGAAACATTTATGACCAATGCTCTGATTCATACGATATTATGGGATCGGAGATTTTTGATTATACTTATGGCAGCTGTAAAATATAGTTGCAACCATATAGGCAGGTGACGTTACAATGACGGAAAATGAAATTTTACTAGAAATGAATAAAATATCCAAGGAATTTCCGGGAGTAAAAGCGCTTGATAATGTTACCCTGAAAGTGCGTGCCGGCAGCGTACATGCTCTTATGGGCGAAAATGGCGCCGGAAAATCCACACTTATGAAATGTCTCTTCGGGATATACAGGCAGGACGCCGGAGAAATAATCCTGAACGGAGAAAAGATTGAAATAAAGGATTCCAAGGACGCTCTTGACTATGGAATATCCATGATACATCAGGAGCTGCATCCGGTTCCCTACAGGAGTGTTATGGAGAATATATGGCTGGGGCGCTTTCCTGTTAAAAACTTTGGTCTGATTAAGCTTATTGACGAAAAGAAGATGTTCAAGGATACCGAGCAGTTGTTCCGGGACCTTGACATGGATATAAATCCGAATACAATTGTCAGAAACATGTCGGTTTCCAAGGTCCAGTCAATGGAAATTGCAAAGGCAACTTCTTACAATTCCAAGGTTATAGTCATGGATGAGCCAACTTCCTCGCTGACGGAAAATGAGGTGGGGCACCTGTTCAGAATAATCCGGGAATTGAAAAACCGAGGTGTTGCCGTTATATACATTTCTCATAAAATGGAGGAAATCCTTGAAATTGCCGATGAGGTTACAATTATGAGAGATGGCCGGCTTATAGGTACATGGACTGCATCGGAGCTTACCACCGATATAATAATTTCCAGAATGGTTGGCCGCGACCTTACCAACAGGTTTCCTGAAAGAAGCAATATACCTGGTGAGGTTGTAATGAAGGTGGAAAAACTCACATCGCCTTTCCACAAATCCTTCAAGGATGTATCCTTTGAGGTCAGAAAAGGCGAGATACTGGGCATAGGCGGATTGGTTGGGGCTCAGCGTACTGAATTGGTCGAGGCTTTATTCGGGCTGAGGTCGGTGCAGTCGGGAAAGATTTTTATCAATGGAAAAGAAGCAGGAATAAAATCACCCATCGATGCCAAAAACCATAAGATTGCCCTTTTAACCGAGGAAAGACGTGTTACGGGAATATTCCCGGCACTGACGGTATTGGAAAACACTTTGATGGCGAATTTGGGTAACTATGTAACTTCTTGTCTGCTTCTGGATGAGAAAAGACGAAAAGAAGATACTGAGAAGAGCATTGAGATGCTCAGGGTAAAAACTCCTTCTTTCAAGACGCTGATTAAAGACCTTTCAGGAGGAAACCAGCAAAAGGTTCTGATTGCCAGATGGCTTCTCACAGAACCTGAAATATTGATACTTGATGAGCCTACAAGAGGAATAGATGTAGGAGCAAAGTATGAAATATATTCAATAATTGCAGAGCTTGCGAAGAATGGAAAAAGCATTATCATGATATCTTCTGAAATGCCGGAGCTATTAGGTATGTCGGACCGCATCATGGTCATGTGTGAAGGAAGGCTTTCGGGGATCCTGGACAATAAGGACGCTACCCAGGAAAAAGTCATGCAGCTTGCAACACAGTTTATGTCATAAAGGAAGGAGCGTAACAGGCATATGAATAATATAAACTCAAACAGGATTAAGGAATTCTTATCACAGAATGCAATCTATATTGTACTGGTTGTCCTGGTTTTGTCCATAGCGGTAACCGACCCCAGGTTCTTATCTCTCAGTATCCTCAGGGATATTCTGCTGCAATCTTCTACACGTGTGATAATAGCACTTGGTGCGGCTGTAGTATTGATAACAGGTGGAACCGATCTTTCAGCTGGACGTGTAGTAGGGCTGACGGCGGTGTTATCGGCTTCCATGCTGCAAACTTCGGATTATGTACGGAGATTCTTCCCGAATATGCCGGATCTTCCATTGTGGTTGCCCGTAATGATTGCAATAGCTGCAGGCTTGATTGTGGGCTGGCTGAACGGTATGATCGTGGCAAAATTCAATGTACCACCCTTTATAGCAACTCTTGGCACCATGGTAATAGTCTATGGAGTTAACTCCATATATTTCAACCTCCCTCCGAATGATTCCCAACCAATAGGCGGACTCAGGGATGACTTTACAAACCTGGGCTCGGGATACTTCCTATCTGTTCCGATAATTGTAATCATTGCCGTTATTATTTCGGTACTGGCGTGGGTATTGTTCAACAAGACCCGTCTGGGTAAAAACATGTATGCTATCGGCGGAAACAGGGAGGCGGCAAAGGTTTCTGGAATCAATGTTGGACGCAACCTTCTGATTATATATGCCATTGCCGGAGCTCTTTACGGCCTTGCGGGGGTTCTTGAAGCAGCAAGGACCGGAGGGGCGACAAACAACTATGGAAACATGTACGAATTGGATGCAATCGCAGCCTGTGTCGTTGGCGGCGTTTCCACCTCGGGAGGTATCGGGACTGTCCCGGGAATCCTCGCAGGGGTACTGATTTTCGGAGTTATAAATTACGGGCTGACCTTTATAGGAGTAAACCCATACTGGCAGCTGATAATCAAGGGAATCATAATTGTTACTGCAGTAGCTTTTGATATCAGAAAGTATCTGGCAAAAAAATAATTTCAGATTGGGAAGAGCGGACAGGAAACTGTCCGCTTTTTTATTGTCTAGGAAAGTCCGACTTTTTTGTTACAGGAATAATTCCAGAAATATTTGAAAATAAAGTGTTTTCAGGATAATGTAAAATATTTCCTAGACTATAAAAATTGAATTAATGCGCGTGCCAATTTTTCCTCATTGCTTCGGAAAGGCACATGCGCAAAAAAAGTGGCAGAGCCACATTTTTTATTGACAATAAATTCAAAATGGTTCAGAATTATTAGGAAGTGTTTTTGAGAAACTATTGGTATCAAATAAACGGTACAAGGAGAATGAATATTGATAATAAAAAATGCCAGGTATGAACTCACTGCCGTCAAGCCCGGGCAGTATCCGGCCGGCAACATGCCGGAGGTAGCATTTGTGGGCAGGTCCAATGTGGGAAAGTCCTCATTCATAAATACGATGTTAAACAGGAAAAACCTTGCCAGAGTTGGTGCCACACCCGGCAAGACAAGGGAAATCAATTTCTATAACCTGGATGAAAGAGTATATTTCGTTGATTTACCCGGCTATGGATACGCAAAGGTTTCAAAGACAAAAAAGCTGTCCTGGGATGATGTGGTCGAAACATACCTGTATTCACGAATGCAGCTCAAGCTGATTATCATGCTTGTAGACATAAGGCATTCTCCATCGGAGGATGACCGGGTGATGTATGAATGGCTGAAGGGAAATTCAATATCAAGTATTGTTGTTGCGTCCAAGGCAGACAAGATATCCCGGAACCAGTTGAAGGCCAGGCTTCTGGACATTAAATCCGCATTGGGTATTGAAGGGGAAGCAATGCCGATTCCGTTTTCTTCTGAAACAAAACAGGGGAAGGAAGAGGTATGGAGTGTAATAGATAAAATAATTCTGGAGGGTGATTCAAATGCCGTCAATAATCAAGAGCTTCGATAACCGGAATCTGCCTGTTATCGATGAAAATAACGGGGTCCTTTGCCGTACGTATTTCAATATTATCCATCTGGCGAAGGGTGAGAAGTACAGCCAAAAGCTTGATAAGTTTGAAAGCGTCTATGTAGTACTTTCAGGCAACTGTGAAATTACTGCGGGAAGTGTCAGGTTTGAAGATGTTGGAAAGAGGAAGGACATCTGGTCGGGTAATGCTGACTCGGTTTATGTACCTGTCGGAGAACAGGTCTCCATACTTGCAAACAAAGATAATACTGAAGTTGCAGTTGCAGGAGGGTTTTGTGATAAAAAATTCGAGCCCTTCAGGATTACACCTTCCGAGGTGGATATGGTAGATGTGGGGTCAAATGAGACAAAAAGCCACCGCAGGATATTTCACATCCTGGGACAGAAGACAAAGGACAGGGCAGGAAACCTTCTGGTAAGTGAGCTCCATGCGGATGAAGGCTGCTGGTCAGGCTATCCTCCGCACAAGCATGATTCCGAAAACGGCAGTGAGGAAAGTGAATTTGAAGAGGCTTACCATTACAGGTTCAACCCTTCTAACGGCTTTGGCGTACAGGTTGTTTTCCAGCCGGACGGATCTTCGGAATGCTATATGACGCAGAACGGGGATACCTGCCTCATAGACAAGGGGTATCATCCTACTGGCTGGACTCCCGGACATAATGGGTACATATTTACAATTCTTGTGGGAAAGCATCGTAATTCCCTGATACAGAATTTCAAGGAGGATTACAGGTATATAATGGATAAGATTCCGGGCATAAACGATATGAGGGACAAATTCAAATAAGTCCCTGATTGTACACTCCTGCTTTATCAAACCCATTCCTTTTTATTGTCAACTTTATTGATATAAACATATTATATAACAGGTAACCGGATTCGTGAGAGGTAAACCGCCCCGGATCCGGTTATACGCAGATAAAGTCAAGGGTGGGTTGTATATGGGACATGTATATAAGTTAAAAAGGGACACTGTTGATAAAAGAGATTTAAAATTTTCCAGGTATCTTACACCGCATAGAGAAGTGGTCCTGCCACGGACGGTTGATTTGAGGCCTGAATGTCCGCCGGTATTTGACCAGGGAAACCTGGGTTCATGCACTGCAAATGCGGGGTGTGCCTGCAGGATGATGCTCCTGGACAACAAAACGGATTTGTCCAGGCTCTTTCTATATTATATAGAAAGAGGGTTGAACGGTGAAATTAAAAAAGATGAAGGCGCAAGCCTGAGAGATGCCTGCAAGTCAATTAACAAAGTGGGAGTCTGTGAAGAAAAATACATGCCTTATGATGTGGATAAATATTCACAGCCGCCATCCAGGGAAGCTGTCACAAACGCTTCCAAATATAAAATTACTGCCTATAAGTCACTCGGTTCATTGGACGAAATAAAACAAAGCCTGGCTTTAAGGCAGCAGCCGGTCATGCTTGGAATGGATGTGTACGAGAGTTTTGAATCGGAGGAAGTTGCCAGGACTGGGTTTATGCCTTTGCCGGGCAAGGATGAAAAGAAGATGGGCGGCCACGCGGTCCTGGCAGTAGGTTATAGGGACATTTCAAAGCCTCATGGACTTTTTGGTAAAGTCAGGTCCCATGGAGGCTATCTCATAGTGAGGAATTCGTGGGGGAAGGATTGGGGAGACAAGGGTTATTTCTACATGCCTTACGAGTATGTTGTACCGGGTTATACCTATGATTATTGGATAATGGAATAAAGCTTGCAAAGGTTGAAAAATCGGTTTCTGTTAATGAAACATGTGTTTTATTAGAAACATGTGTTTCATTTTTTTTACTGAAACATGTAATTTCAAAGCAGTAAAATAACCGCGACTCTTAAAGTATGGCACATCTGACATTAGTATCACAGCAATAATGGGTATAGGGAATATATCACCTGAAGCGGCTATGGGAGGAAATATTGCGCTGAAAAAAGACATATAGATATTGCATAATTTCTTAATTGTATTGTTATTATTATAAATGTATAATAATAACAATATATATTTTCGCTGTATGAGAAGGAGTGTACATTGTGGCTTTGTTGCATAAACGCTCACGAAAGATTCTCATAACCTTCATATTCTCTTATATCATTGTCCTGGTTATTCCCATCGCAATAGGCAGCATAGTATACATAAAAGCCGGACAGGTCGTAGAGGAAGAGGTAAGCCGCTCGAAAAAGGCCATGTTGAAACAGGCATGCGTAAATATTGATGCAAGACTGGCGGAAATTCAGCAGATGTCGATACAGCTTGCGTCAAACTACAGGATTCAGAAATTTTCGGCGGTTATGGCACCGTTGAAAGAAGATGACAGGTTTGAAGTTTCAAATATAATCAGGGATTTTCAGCCATACAGAATTAATAACTCATTTATAAGGGATTTTTATATATTCTACAGGAACAGCGATGTTGTAGTATCCTCAAATGCAATGTTCACTCCGGAACTGTTTTATGAATACCTTTATTCCTATAAAGGCGTAAGTTATGAAAACTGGTACAGGGATATCAGGAAAGAGGACTATTATTTCAACAGCTTGCGTACGGCGGATATGCTTGTGGACAGACAGCAGAAGCGCATGATAACACTTATGCAATCGGTACCGGTGACCCAGGTGGATAATCCCGCAGGTCTGATGGTAGTACTGATTGATGAAGCCAGGATAAGAAGTATACTGGATGATGTGGCATTAGGAGGTTATGCCTACGTTATTGACAGCAAGAACAATATCATGGTAAGCGCCGGAAGCAATAGCCCGGAGACGCTTCCGGACAGCAAGCTCCTGAGCGGACAGGACGGCCTTCTCCACCAGAAAATCGGTGGCAGGAACATGGTAATATCATATATAAGCTCTTCCATATCGGACTGGAAATATGTCGCGGTAATTCCACTTTCGATTTATATGGAAAAAGTGAATTATATCAGGAATACTACCATCTGGATTGTCGGCATATGTTTTGTTGTAGGCCTTATAGCAGCATATCTGCTGGCATACAGGAACTATTACCCGATAAGGCGTGTAGTAGATACGGTATCTTCATGGATGGGAGATATGCCTTCTAAAGACAAGAACGAGATTGATTACATAAGAGAATCCGTACTGGTAGCATTTAAAAAGAACAGTCAGCTCGAACAGACAGTCAACAGCATGCTTGAGCAAAATGAAAAGATTGATTATATGGTGAATAAGAACGGCATCATGGTTAAGAGCAGCCTTATTGCAAACCTTATAAAGGGAAGGGTTGATGACCTGGATGCCATCAACGCCTGGCTGTCTTTTTATGATGTGGTTTTTGAACATGAATGTTTTGCGGTTATTCTTTTCCATATTGATGATTGCACCAGCTTTATTCAGAATGACAGTGAGCAGGAATGGAACCTTCTAAGGTTCGTGATAAAATCAGTTGCCGAGGAATTGTCAAATGAAAATCTTAAGGGGTACGCAGCTGAAATAGAGTATGACACCATTGCACTGCTGGTTAACTTTAATGAGCAGTATAAACAGTCGCTTGTGAAAGAGCAGATGCTGCAGATGTCGGTAAGACTTAAAGACTTCCTTAGGGAGCATTTCAAGGTTATCATTACTGTAGGCATCGGGGGGGTTCAGTACAAAGCCTCGAACATCAAGCTTTCGTACAATCAGGCCAAGAACGCCATGGATTATAAAATTGTCAAGGGCTACAGCTCGGTAATAAGCTATGATGAGATTACCGACAGGGACAAGGAGTATTATTATCCAATAGGCGACGAGCTGCAGCTTATCAACTTTATAAAGGTTGGAGATATTGACAGCTGTAGAAAGCTTCTGGAAAGGATTTTTCAGGAGAACTTCGACAGACGGAAACTGCCCATCAAGTTAATAAAATGCCTTTTCTTCGATATAATGAGTACGGCTATAAAGGTTCTGGACGCTACAAGAGTCAATTATACCGACATATTCGGAGCGGACTTCGATCCCGTAGACAGGCTGACTTCCTGCGAAACACTTGACCAGATTCACTTTGAGATAATAGACATATACAGGCAAATATGCGAATATATAAATGAGCACAAGAGCAGTCACAATTATGAGCTTAAAGAACTTATTCTCCGGTACATAAACGAGCATTTTACGGAGGAGGATTTGAGCCAGACGGTTATTGCAGACAATCTTGGGATTACGGCGCCATACCTTTCCAAGTTTTTTAAACAGGAAACAGGGGAGAATATGGTTGACTATATTAACAGGCTGAGAGTCGAAAAGGCAAAATATCTGCTGGCAAACACAGGTCTTCCCCTTGTGGATATCGCACAGAAGGTGGGCTACAGCAGCAACAAGACATTGATCAGGATATTCAAGCAGTATGAAGGAATAACTCCGGGCAGCTTCAGAAACAGTATCACTGCTTGAAGCAGGATGGCCTGGTTTTGCAGCATATAGTTGATGTTTTGAATTTTATTTAAGGAAAGCAGGTTATTGCATATGGTGACAATGCGTGAGGTTGCCAAAGAGGCTGGAGTTTCTCTGGGAACGGTATCCAACGTTTTGAACAATGTTTCCACTGTCAATGAGGAAAACAGGGAAAAAGTCCTGGCAGCCGTAAAAAAATTGAAATACAGACCCAATACAGCGGCAAGAATTCTTAAGACTAATATTTCACACAGCATAGGACTTGTCATACCAGACATTACAAATCCGTATTATCCGGAGCTTGCGCGGGGGGTTGAGGATGCCGCGAGAAAATATGGGTACACCATTTTCCTTTGCAATAACGACAGGGATGGAGAAAAAGAAAGAGAGTACATTGAGGTGCTCCTGGAAAAAAACGTGGATGGTATAATCCTTGTAAAGCCAAAGGTGAGTCCTGAAGAAATAGAAGAGCTTCAGGAAAGATGCAATGTTGTCCTTGTTGATGCTGACGATATCACTGATTACAAGTGTGAACTGGTGAATGTTGACGACTATGGCGGAGCTATTTCTGCAATGAATCTCCTGTATGAGTACGGACATAAGAGGATTGCCTTCATAAGCGGTCTGCTTGAATCAAGAAGCAGTATATGCAGACAAACTGCATACCTGGAATTTTTAAAGGAAAAAGGGCTTGAGGTTGACAACTCTCTTATAAAGAAGGGTCAATATGACTGGTACAGCGGGTATCAATGCACTGTGGAGCTTCTTAAGAATCTGGAGCCCCCGACAGCGATTTTTGCAGCCAATGACCTGATGGCAATCGGTGCCATTAAAGCAGCCAGGGAAAGAAGACTTAACATACCCTTTGATATATCCGTCATCGGTTATGACGATATAGATATAGCACCTCTTTGCACACCACAACTTACAACCATCCGTCAACCCAAATATGAAACAGGAACAGTAAGTGTTGAATCCCTTATGGGAAGTATGAGGCTTTCTGCAGAAGAAAGGCAAAAGTGCAGGAAGGTCATAACTCTGGAAACAAAAATAATTCTAAGAGAAAGTGTCGGCTACGTCAGAGGCGTTTGAGAATATTACCCGGCTTAAATTAATGTTGACATTGAAGCGACAGAATAATAGAATAATATATGAAACGTTTCAATGGTGTTGTTGTGGAGGGTGAAAAATGGCTGATAATACTATTTGGATCGGAAATGACCATGGTGGGTATGAATTGAAAATGCAGATAGTTGATTACCTCGGAAAAAAAGGATATGCAGTTAATAATGTAGGGACCGATTCTACAGACATAGTGCGATATCCTTACTTTGTTGCGAGGGTGGCAGGAGCTGTGTCGAAAGGAGAAGCCGAAAGAGGGATACTGATCTGTTCAACAGGTATAGGAGTGAGTATCCTGGCAAACAAATACAAGGGAGTCAGGGCGTCTTTATGTACCAGTACATATATGGGTAAAATGACAAGGGCTCATAACAATTCGAACATCCTGTGCCTTGGCGGTAAAATTACCGGTGTTTTTGAAGCGCTGGATATTCTTGATGCCTGGCTGACAACTCCATATGAAGGCGGACGCCACGATATTTCGCTTGGATTGATAAAAGAAGCTGAAAATGATCTGTTTAACAATAAAATGTGGACTCCTGAAGGACCGATGAAATAAAGTCGGTACATAAGGGCACGGAGGTTAATATGAAGCTTTCAGTAGCTGTTGCTGCGGAAAATGCAATGCCTTCAGCATTTGTGGTGTGGAGAGGGTTTGAAGAGTCGGCAAGAAAAGCATCGGAGCTGGGATATGACGGTATAGAGCTTGCATTAAAAACTGCGGATGAGATAGACCCCGACAAGCTGGCCGGACTGCTGGACAAATACAAACTGGAAGTGAGCTGTATAAGTACAGGTCAGGTGTTTGCAGCACTGGGGCTATACTTTACCCACAGGGACCCTGAAGTGAGGAAAAGGGTGGTTGAAGTTTTTACAGGGCTGATAAAACTCGCAAAGGACTTCGGCAGGATTATCAATGTAGGAAGAACCAGGGGCTTTATCGCAGAAGGGCAAAGAAGAGAAGAAGCTGAAGGGCTTTTCCTGGATATGGCGGAGAGATTGTGCGAAGTGGCCGATCCCATGGGGGTTACCATTATCATTGAACCTGTCAACCGTTATGAGATTAACTTTGTCAACAGCCTCGATGAAGGCAGGGAACTGCTTCAAAAATTGAAATTCGGAAATCTGGGCCTCATGCCGGATGTTTTTCACATGAATATTGAGGATGACATGATTGGGAAAAGCCTTATAAGAAATGCACCATGGGTAAAATATATTCACTTCGCGGATTCAAACCGTCTTGCCCCCGGTCAGGGACATATCGACTTCGATGAGGTGTTTGAAGCACTAAAAAAGGCGGGATTTGACGGGTGGGCATCCATAGAAATTCTTCCGAAGCCTGATCCCGATACAGCTGCAAAACAGGCTGCAGAATTTATCCTTCCCAGAATTAAAGCGTATAATAATTCAAAATAAAAATCCGATAGTGCCATTTCACATAATCAATTCCCGTATATAAAGATTACGAACACATACCAGATTATTAGAACACGGTTTTTGTTCCATAATTGGTGCATGAGGCTCATTAATACAAAAAATGAGTACTGAGTGCAAATATTAGGTGTTTACTGTGGCAGTATGGTTTTTTTATAATCATTAATATAAGCGGTAAGTGTTTTTTGCATACGGTGGCATTTACTGCTGAAATCCGGAAACGCATTTGTGCTGGCAAGAGTAGTAAATCAACATTGTTCTGAGTTTTTCTTTTCGACAAGTCATATTTGATTAAAGCGGATAATTGATTCAAGTCCATTGTATAGTCCGCCATTCTTGAATCGGGGTGATGAGATGATATATCAGAAGCTCGGTAAAACTAATCTTGACATTTCAAAGGTAGCATTCGGCTGTTGGGAGCTCGGAGGGGACAAATGGGAAAAGAGAAGTGACGAAGGGAATATAAAGGCTCTGCGGACTGCTCTGGACTGCGGCATAAATACCTTCGATACGGCTGTAAATTACGGCAGCGGACATTCTGAAGAAATAGTAGGTATAGCACTCAAAGACAGAAGAAGAGAATGTATCATAGCTACAAAAGTCAGACCTGAAAGCCTGAGGCCTGACGATGTAAGGCAATCCTGCGAAGGCAGCCTCAGGAGATTGCAAACCGGCTATATTGATATATTATATATTCATTGGCCTAATAACGGAATTCCTCTTAAGGATACTCTGTCCGAGTTCAATAAATTGAAGGAAGAAAACATTATAAGGGCAATAGGGGTATCCAACTTTTCCATAGCTCAGCTCAAGGAAGCGGTCAGCTACTCTCAAATAGACGTAGTTCAGCTTGAATACAGCCTGCTTCAGAGAAACCTTGAGGCAGAGATACTGCCGTTCTGCATTGAAAATTCAATAGCTCTGACCAGCTACAGCTCGGTAGCCAAAGGGATACTGACGGGTGCTTACCACTTCGGAGGTTTAAGCGTAAGCCCGGATGATTTCAGAAGTGCCCGCCGTCTTTTCATACCGGAACACAGGGAAAAAGAAAGGGAGCTTCTTGTGCTTCTAAAAGAAATAGCAGCCTCAAAGGGTGCTGCAATTTCACAGATTGCAGTCAGCTGGATATTGAATCAAAAAGGTATGACTTCAGCAATCGTAGGGACTCAGAGTGAAAAGCACCTTATGGAGAATATTGCGGCGGCGGATATCGAATTGACACAGCATGAACTTGACATACTGGATAAAACAAGCAGAAAGGTATTAAAGAGCATTGACGGATAAAAGGAGGAAACCGTATGAGCAGCAAACTTGACATGGAGAGATTGTCGCGTGAAGTGAAGGAAGTGGCTGTAAGGCAGGGAGCCGTTCTTGTCGGGATAGCGTCCATCGACAGGTATGAGCCTATGCCCCCCTACTATGACCGCATTCCCCGCGGACAGCGTCCAACGGACTTTCTGCCGAATGCAAAATCCGTTATTTCAATTGCACAGCCCATTATGAATCCTGCAATTGATGCACCGGCAAACCTGGCAGAAATGGATCTGGAAATGATTCCGCCTGACGCAAAGCATGGATGGCTTGAAGCATTTTATGGGAAAGTGGCGCATTTCAATAATGATGTAGCTCTACTGCTTATAGGACAGTATCTGGGCCAGTTTCTTATGGCAAACGGCTTTGATGCGATGATATTCCCTACAGAGGGAGTCCATGTAAAGCCGGCAAATGGTTTGTCTGAAAGAGAGATTATGAAAGGGCCCAATGAGAAATGGGCAGAGAAGTATTCACCTTTCAGATACCACTCCGGACCGTTTTCTCACCGTCATGCCGCTACAAGAGCAGGCTTGGGTGAATTCGGCTACAATAACCTTGTGCTCACAAAGAAATTCGGGGCCAGACAGCGCTTTAACTCAATCATCACCGATGCCGAACTGATACCCGATCCTTTAATTACAGAACCAATCTGTCTTAGGGATAAGTGCATGCTCTGCTGGAAGGCGTGCCATGTTGATGCCCTTTACCTGAGAGATGATCCGAAATTCAAGGATTACAGGTCTGTGGAAAAGGTTGATAAAGAAGTGATTTTCATTGATACACCAGTGAAAACAGATCCGGTGGCTTGCTCTTCGAGAACGGACAGAATTCCGGATTACCCTATACGTGGAGATTGTGTCAGGGTTTGCCCGGTTCCAAAGCTTTCAAAAAACCTTACCAAGAGGTTGCAGGCAATAGTCAATAAGTGGGATCCCGGGAAATAAGATCATCTGACATTTAGGCAAATAATTTCAGGGGGAGGTCATAACGGTGCCTGGTACAGTAAAAGAAATAAACCCGGTTATCAGAAAAAAAGAAAGTCCGTTTGGGATATTAAAGAAAGATCTTATCAAAAACAGGAATGTCTACATCATGCTTTTTCCTGTTGTCCTGTATTACCTCATATTCCACTATCAGCCTATGTATGGAGCTCAGATAGCATTCAAGGATTTCAGCCCGATAAAAGGCATATTGGGCAGCCCATGGATAGGACTTGACAATTTTAAGGATTTCTTCAACGCCTATTACTTTTGGAGAATAATCAGAAATACTTTGCTTTTGAGTGTTTACAACATTGTCTTCGGATTTCCTGCACCAATAATACTTGCACTGCTCATCAACGAATTGAGGAGCAAGCTTTTTTCACGCACGGTACAAACTGTAACATATCTTCCACACTTTATTTCGATGGTTGTCATATGTGGTATCATCATAGATTTTACATCAAGAGACGGGGTTGTTAACAACCTGATGAATGCAGTCGGAATAAATTCCATCCCGTTTATGATCCAGCCGGAATGGTTCAGGTTCATATATGTATCAACAGATATCTGGCAGGAAATAGGATGGGGATCCATAATATACCTTGCAGCTCTCTCCGGAATAGACCAGGAATTGTATGAAGCCTGCAAAATAGACGGAGGCGGACGCTTCAGGCAGTTATTGTCCATAACAATTCCGGGAATTGCACCTACAATAATCATCATGCTGATACTGAGGCTTGGAAAGGTAATGAGCATAGGCACCGAAAAGGTACTGCTCCTGTACAACCCAAATACATATGAGACTGCAGACGTAATATCGACTTTTGTTTACAGAAAAGGTCTTATAGAAATGAGCTACAGCTACAGTTCAGCCGTAGGCCTGTTCAACTCACTTATCAATTTTACTCTTCTTGTTACCGTAAACAAGCTTAGTAAAAGAGTAAGTGAAACCAGTTTGTGGTAGGAGGTGGCACATATGAAAATCAAGAAATCAGCCGGAGAAATGGTATTTGATTCATTCAATGTCGTATTCCTGATATTTTTAATGGTACTTGCAATATATCCTTTTCTTTACGTGACCTTCGCATCATTCAGCGATCCCGCATCGATGGCCGCACACAGAGGCATACTTTTGAAGCCTGTAGGATTGTCATTTGCATCATATAAGGCGGTTTTCGATAATCCGAACATAATGCAGGGCTATAAAAATACAATTTTCTACCTGACAGTAGGTACTTCAATAAATATTTTTCTTACATCACTGGGTGCATATGGTCTTTCGAGAAAAAATGTACTTCTTAAGGATTACATAATGATGGGTATTGCATTCACGATGTTGTTCAATGGAGGACTGATACCCACCTATCTGCTGGTAAAGGACCTTCATATGATTGATACCAGGTGGGCACTGGTAATACCAAATGCTATCAGTGCCTGGAACCTTATCATAATGAGGACGTCCTTTCAGGCGATACCCGACAGCCTTGAAGAGTCTGCAAGAATTGACGGGGCAAATGATTTCGTCATATTGTTTAAAATCATACTGCCTTTATCAACTGCAGTAATAGCAGTTATGGTCCTGTTCTACGGTGTAGCCCACTGGAATGCATGGTTTAATGCAGCTATTTACTTAAGGAGCCGTGAAAGGTATCCACTACAGCTCATACTGAGGGAGATACTCATACAGAACAGCACGGACAGCATGATGACGGGTGCACGGGCCGATGACAGGGTACCTATCGGGGAGACGATCAAATATGCAACCATTATAGTTTCTACCGTACCGATACTTGCCATCTACCCTTTGCTGCAGAAATACTTTATGAAGGGTGTTATGGTAGGAGCGATCAAGGGGTGATTCATTACATAAAACGGAGGAGTGTTTAAAAATGGCAAAGTCTAAAGGAAAACTTTTTGAAAAGGTGTATGGATGCCTTATAGGGGGACTCATAGGAGATGCTATGGGTGCTCCTGCAGAAGGTAAGACATACAGGGAAGTGGAAGAAAAGTTCGGGCTGATTAATGACTTTGAAGGCGCAGGAACAGATGATTCGGCAATAAAGCTCATCCTTGTAGAAGCTATTCTTGAAAATGGAGGGTATGTCACCGCGGATGAATTCGCCAAATCCTTCCTTAAAAACAAGCAGAAATACTATAAACTGTTTTATGTACCGGTAAGAAACATGTTCCATAAGATAGAGAGCAAACTTACTCTTCCTGTATATGCAGGCCTTGGAAACATGCACAGCAGCAGCACGGCAATGTCCATTTCGCCTATGGGACTTATCAATGCCTGCAATCCGAGGCAGGCTGCAATAGAAACTTATGACGTCGCAGGATTAATCCATGCAGGTGATTCAACCTTCTGCAGGGATGGAGCCTGCGCTATGGCAGCAGCTACTGCTGAAGCCATGAACCCGGATGCTACTGTGGACTCAGTTCTCAAGGCTGCAACTGCTTATCTGCATAAGACCAGCTCTGATGAGATGATCTGTTGGATAGAAAAAACCCTCAAGATGGCTAAAGACACGGGAGATTACAAGAAATTCAGGGAAAAATTCTATAAAACGAACCTTGGGGATATAATAAGTGATTCAAGGGAAACCGTGCCCTGTGTACTTGCCTTATTCTACCTTGCGGACGGGGATCCCGAAAAGGCAATCATATACGGTGCAAACTTCGGACGTGATGCAGATACCATCGGTACCATGATAGGAGCTTTGAGCGGAGCCTTCAGGGGAGTTTCAGGGCTGAAGAAGGAATGGGTTGCGAAAATTGAAGCAAGCTACGGGAAACTGCAGGAGATCAGCAAAGACTATGGTATTCCTGATATGGAAGCACCAAACCAGATCAAAATAGCGGAGGACATCATAAAGATCATAAACAAGAGAATCAAAGCCCAGAAGGAATGCATCGGCGTATTTGAAGCTCTTGCTTCAAAATAGGAGATAAGAAGATGAGCTACCAGAGAGAGTTCGAAAAAAGGGTAAATGTAGGCATTATTGGAGTGGGCTCACACTGTTACAGGAATATTCTTCCGGTGATGAATTTTCTTCCGGTAAGGATCAAGGCTGTATGCGACATAAATGAGGATCTTGCGAAGCTTACAGCTCTACAGTATGGATGCTCGTATTACCGGAATTCGAAGGACATGTACGAAAAAGAGGATATCCAGGCCGTATTCATATGTGTCGGGCCACAATTCCATCCAAAGCTCGTAATTGAAGCATTGGATGCCGGACTCCATGTGTGGGTTGAAAAGCCTATAGCGACGAGGGCTTACGAAGTGGAGGAAATGCTGTCGCACCGAAGGGACAGGATAGTGGTTGTAGGGCTTAAGAAATCCTTCATGCCTGCGACACAGAAAGCCATTGAGGTCGTCAATTCCCCCAAATATGGCAATCTAAGGTCAATACTTGGTGTTTACCATATGACAATACCTGAGAACGGGCAGCAGGAGCTCGACAATAAAGGCACACCGAACTGGCTGAGAAACGGGGTGCATCCTCTGGCATTCCTGATGGCCGTGGGGGGAAGGGTGTCTTCTGTGACAGCGCACACAAACAGCTTTGGAAATGGAGCCTTCATAATGCAGTTTGCAAACGGAGCGATAGGCAATCTGCATATGTCCTCAGGCCCACAGCCGAATATGGAGAATTACGGAGTATACGGCGACAAGTGGCAAATGGAAATAAATGACACCAAAGTAACCCTCCATAGGGGTATACCTTTCAATTACAGCAAGACAACTTCATATATACCGGAGGGCGATGATTCAGGAGCAGTTGTATGGAATACATCCAACTGCCTTGCTACTCTTGAAAACAAAGCGTTATTCACCCAGGGTTTTTATAACGAAACCATGTATTTCTGTGAATGTGTACTCCAAGGAAAAAAACCTGATAAAGGAACCCTCGAATTTGCACTGGATATGATGAAGGTTTATGAAGCCGGGTTGGCATCAAAAGGCAAGACCATATACATTGACTGATATACTTGAATAATTTTATGGATCTACGAAATCTATTTGAAAGGGGAACGGTTCATATGTCTGATTTGATGGATCATATAGTTGCAAGTGCCACAGGTGGAGATTCCAAAAAGACTTTTGAGGAAGTTATGGAAATGTACTCCAAAATGGGATACAGGCAGTTCGAGCTATACACAAAGGGCCGCGGATCTGCGCTGGATATAAGCAAAGGTACTGATTACTACAGGGAAATCGCAAAAAAATACGGTATGAAATACTCCTCGCTTCATTTGAATCCGGTGGAGGCTGATATGGGGGAAACCCTTGATTATGCCGTTAAGTGTGCACTTTTCGGTGAAGCCATAGGTATAAATATTGTCGTTTTCAACACCACTCTAAAGGGGCATTATGTTGAAGCCTTAAGACGTTTTATGAAGGCGGTTGAAGGGCATAACATCACTCCTGTCATCCAGATACATGAAGGCAGGTCAATCCAGACCCTTGAAGATGTGGTGGAAATTCTTGATGAATTGAAAGACCCAAGGGTCAAGGTGCTCCATGAGGTAGGTTCCTACCATGCGATAGGCGTAAGCTGGAAGAAGGTATGCGACACCTTTGGGAAACGGATAGCCCTTGTGCATGTAAAGGACATGATAGGTGAAGAGAATGTTCCCTATGGAAAGGGGGAAGTCGACATACCTGCACTGTTTGCAGAAATGAGGAAGCTTGGCTATAACGGTGACTATGTGGTTGAACTGGCCACCAAGGACCGTGAGAATACATCAAGGTATATTGCTGATGCGTGGCAGTATATTAAGAACAACTGTCAATAAAGACAATTCACAATAAAAAGGGGGATGTGGTCATGGCAAAAGAAATAAATGGTAAAATACCTCTGATAGGCTTTACAGGCGTAGGACCCATGGGTGGAAAGATGGTCCGCTGGCTTTTGCAGGCGGGGTATCCCGTCCTCGTATATGACCTTGACAGGGAAAGACTTGAGGCAAAAGTAAAGGAAGGCGCGCAGGCAGCAAAAAGCAACGTCGATGTTGTGGAACGCTGCGATATAGTTATGACCAGCCTTCCGCTTTCGGAAGTATGGGTGAAGGTTGCAGAGACTGAATTTGTACCAAATGCAAGACCGGGACAGATATTCATAGATATGGGAACTGTTGCTCCCCCAGAGACCAGGAGACTGTATGAGGAATTTAAAAAGAAAGATGCACATCTGATCGACTCACCGGTTTCCAACGGAGGGACAGGTCCTGATGGGAGACTCTTCGTATTTGTTGCGGGTGATAAGGAGATAGTGGATAAAGTATGGCCCATCTTTGAGGTGCTGGGTGTTCCACAGCATACCGTTTACTGCGGACCAAGCGGCAACGGCCAGGTAGTCAAAGGTGTGAATCAGCTGAATATAGGGCTTATACAGGCAGCCATGCTTGAGACCATAGCTTTTGCAGTCAGGTCCGGAGTTGCACCCGAGGTCATCCTACAGGCCATCTGTGAGCCGGAGAAGCCGGGTTCACGAGGCGGCGGGGTGTTCCTGCAGATCTGCAAAAAAGCTGTAGAAGGAAATGCAAAGGAAGTTGTTGTAAAGCACGGGCAGTTGATGCACTACATAAAAGAGGCGCATCTTAAAGGTTTTGATTTGCCGCTTTCAGAAGCTCTTTTCGATTTTCTGAAGGACAGTCCCAATACAATAAAGGATGCCAACCGTATGTCGCCTTCTTTCTGGGATGAATTGCTTACGAAGGAAAGGAAGAAGTAATACCAGGTCCGGTTTCTAAGGAACTTTTATTCTGTTAACCCTCAACCTCTCGAATATTGCAGGCTGGGGGTTAATGTTTTACTTGAGAGTCTTTAATACATCTGGAAGGTTCATATTTTAATTATATAGCATTAAATTCAAAATTCATTGTAACACTGATCTGCAAAAAGGCTAATCCCATTCATAAAAATTTAAGAATTGTATAAGGCAGAAAATGCTTATTTCATATCAGGACTTATGGTATAATTCACATTGTAGTGTGGCGGCAAATGATTTGTGTCAGCCTGCGCGGACAAATCCACCGGGGGGTGCTAATGTAGTGAGTGTAACAGAAATATCGGTACGAAGGCCTGCGGCCATTACTATGGTTATGGTTCTGCTTTTCGGGCTGGGGATCATGGGCTATTCCCGTATGGGTGCGGATCTTATGCCTTCAATAAGTTCACCTGCCATAACAGTTTCGTGTGACTATGCAGGTGCAGGTCCGGAAGATATAAAAAGAGACATAGTCCAACCAATCGAAAATGCCATTTCTGGGATCAGCGGAATAGATACCATCACTGCCAATGCAAGATTGGGGAATGGATCCGTGACAATCAGGTTTACAATGGAAACGGATATGAAGGCGGCGCTGATGGATGTTTCCAAAGCGGTGGACAGGGTATCCGGCAGACTGCCGGCTGATGCAGACAAACCCTCCATATTCAAGTTCGACACAAGCGATGCCCCCGTTTTAACCCTCGGCCTTAACGGTACTGTTCCATATGAGCAGCTTTATAACACAGCCGATACAATAAAGCAGCAGCTTGAGAAAATTCAGGATGTTGCGAATGTCGGCCTGCAAGGTGCCCAGATGAAAGACCTGCATATAAAACTCGATAAGGCAGCCATGGAATATTATGGAGTCAACGTAAACACTCTTCTGAACAAGATACGTGCTGAAAATTCCAGTGCCCCGCTCGGACAGCTTCAACAGGACATTGGCAATCAGTCGGTAAGGCTTGTCGGAGAATTCAAGAATATAAACGAAGTAAGGAACCTGCTTATTCCGATACCGGGAGGAGCAAGTATCCGCCTGGGAGACCTGGCAGAGGTAGGGCTGAGCTATCCCGACCAGAATCAGCTCCTCAGAATGGATGGCCAGAATGCAATAGGAATAAGACTTTCCAAGCAGAGCGATGCAAATGTTGTAGAAGTTGTAGGACGCGTAAAAAAAGAACTTGACGCAATAAGCAAAAATCTTCCGCAGGGAATCAAGCTGGTTATCCTTGATGATACAACCACATTTATAGATTCATCACTGAAGGAAATTAAGCGCAACCTTATAGAAGGTATAATAACTACCGCTCTGGTGCTTCTACTTTTCCTGCGGGACTGGCGTTCATCCCTTATAGTATTGGTGGCAATTCCCACTTCACTGGTTTCTACGTTTTTTGTGATGTATTTGAATAAATTTACTCTGAACATGATGTCTCTTATGGGAATGTCGCTCTGTGTAGGAATCCTGGTCGACGACTCCATAGTTATTCTGGAAAACATCCAGCGGCACCTCAAGATGGGCAAGAAACCTGTTGCAGCAGCCATTGAAGGGCGAAAAGAGATCGGAATGGCGGCTATTGCGATAACCCTCTGCGATGTGGTGGTATTTGCACCTGTTGCTTTTATGTCAGGTATGACGGGACAGTTCTTCAGGGAATTTGGCTTGACTGTTGCATTCGCTTCACTGTTTTCCCTCTTTGTATCTTTTACAGTGACCCCAATGCTTGCTTCAAAGGTCTTAAAGCGTGAAGGAGGGCATCATGAAGATGATGCCGGAGAAAAGGGTTCAAGCAAATTGAGCCTGATAAACGACAAGCTGAAAATAGTCACTCACAAGCTGAGCTTTGTAGCTAACCTTTTCGACAGGGTAAATGCATTTTACAGAAAAACGCTTATCTGGTCAATGGATAACAGGTGGAAGGTGCTTGTCGTGTTTACAGCCATGGTTGTGGCAAGCGTCCTGCTTATACCAATGAAAGTCATAAAGTTTGAATCACAGCCTCAGACGGATAACAGCAGGTTCAGTATCAATGTAACCATGAATCCTGGCTCAAGCCTGGCACAAACGGATGCCAAGGTCAAACAGATAGAGGACTACCTGCAAAATGGGGAATTAAAAAAATATATCAGGGCTTTCAACTCTTCAGTAGGCGGTGATAGTGATATGTCTACCGCCCAGATAACCGTAAGACTGTTTCCCAAAAATCAGCGTGACAAGACTCCGACCGAGCTTTCCGATATGGCGCGCGCCTGGGCCAGAAAGAATGTCCTTGGGGCCAATGTTACAGCTTCTTCCGGGGGATTTGGCGGGGGTGGAAACAATATATCGGTAGTTGTCAGCGGTCTGGACGCTAACGTTTTAAAGGAAATAAGCCTGAAGGTTGAGGAAATAATGAAGTCCATCAACGGCATTGCTGACATTACAAATCCGATGCGTTCAACCCAAAGTGAAATAAGGGTCAGTGTCGACCGTCTAGCAGCTGCAGAGTACGGGGTTTCAAACTCCGACCTGACCTCTGTAATCCGTACGGGGATACAGGGCGCGACTACGGGCGTTTACAGGGAAGGCGGACTTGATTATGACATTATTGTTTCTTTCAAGGATAAACAGGTTAATACCATTTATGATATTGGAGCGCTAAAGGTTGCCAGTTCGTCAGGAAAACAGGTAACCGTCAGCCAGGTGGCCAAGGTTTATCAGACCGATGCCCAGAGAAGGATCACAAGACAGGACAGACAGGATATGGTGAACATTACTGCCATACTCCAAAGAAATGCCATACTCGGGACGGTATCTGACGACGTTAAGAAGCAGTTGAATGCACTGCCGATTCCGTTTGGCTACAACATAAAGTATGGTGGTGCCCAGAAGCAGATGGACGACCAGTTCAGCGCATTGGGAGCAGCCCTTATAGTTGCAGTTGCCCTGGTTTTCATGATTCTGGTTGTATTGTATGAATCCTATCTGACACCCTTTATAAGAATGCTTTCACTGCCGTGCGGAGTTATCGGAGCTATGCTTGCACTGGCCCTGACCAGAAACACCTTGAACCTTACAACCGTAATCGGGCTTATAATGTTGGACGGCCTTGCATCCAAAAACGGTACGCTGCTGATAGACTATACCAATACACTTATGAAAAGAGGACATAGCTTGAGAGATGCCCTTATAGAATCCGGTACAACAAGAATAAGACCAATAATTATGACCACCCTTACGATGATTACAGGTATGCTTCCCTCTGCACTGTCTCTTGGAGATGGCAGTGAAATGAAAACCGGTATGGCCATCGTAGTTATTGGAGGCATGATAACCTCTACAATGTTTACACCTATCATAGTCCCTGTTGTATATACAATCATGGACGATATTAAGAAATTCTTTACCGGAAAACGCCTTGAAAACTCTTATGTTAAGGAGGTTAGTCAATATGAAGCTTAGTTCTGCAGTGAAGAAAAACTGTGCATTAGTAATTGCGGCAAGTCTGGTCTTATCGGTATCCTTTGCGGGATGCAGCAAAAAGCCGGCTGTACAGGCAGGAAGACAGCAGGATCCCAAAAGTGTAAAGGTGGCTGCAGCTGCTGTCACCCCAATCGTTGTAAATGTCGAATATTCATGTAAATTGAAGCCGGTGCAGGAGATTAACATATCTCCTGAGGTTTCCGGAAAAGTTGCAACAATAAATGCAGATGTGGGAGCAAGTGTTGTAAAGGACCAGGTTCTCTTTACTCTTGATGCGACGGATTTGCAGACGCAATTGAGGCAGCAGCAGGCAAACCGCGATTATTACCAGGCAAGCCTTGCAAGAACAAAGGAATCATCACTGGAACAGCAGGTACTGACTGCAGAGCAGGCGCTTAATAAAGCCCAGGTTGCCTATGAGGATGCAAAAACCACATATGAGAAAAATACAATCTTATATCAGATGGGATCCATATCAAAGCAAGCCCTTGACGATTCGGAGTCAAAGCTAAGGACTGCCACTATAGACTTTAATACCAACCGTGACAATCTGAGCGTCCTAAAGCAAAAAACAGGCCCCCAGTCTATTGATGTAGCAAATGCACAACTGCAACAGGCGGTGGCCGGAGTTGACTCAATAGCTTCAAAGCTTGACAGCTCGGCAGTAAAATCTCCTATAAACGGGGTTCTGTCGGTAAGGAACATAAACCAGGGTGAACTGGTGACAACTGCAACAAAAGCGGTCACTGTGATAGATACTACCGCTTTGATTGCGGAGGTTTTACTTCCTGACAGCATAGTCCAGAAAATTCAGAAGGGACAAAAAATACCGGTAAAGGTGAATGGCTTAGACAAGCCTTTGGACGGGATGGTTGATACCATGAGCCCCTCCATTGATAACAGCACGCAATCCTATACCGTAAGGATAAAGCTTGACAACGGCAACAATTCATTAAAGCCGGGTATGCTTGCAAGGGCGGTACTCCCCGCAGAGAAGAAGGAGAATGTAATAACTGTTCCAAATGAAGCGGTCAAGATAGAAAGCGGCGTTAATTATGTTTATGTTGTTCAGAATAACAACAAAGTAAAGAAACAGCCTGTAACCATTGGCCTGTCAAATGAAAAAGTTACAGAAATAACAAGCAATGTCAAGGAAAACGACCAGGTCATTCTTGAAGGGCAAACCTTCCTGAATGATGGTGAAACAGTCAAGCCTGTAAAATAGTTCAATAAAAACCTGTGTGACTGATGATTGATATGCTTGCACAGGTTTTTTTGTCCTTCAATGAAAAAGGAACGCATATGAATTAGCAGCTGCAG
>CALMWN010000234.1 GCA_937873555.1 uncultured Clostridia bacterium | reverse complement strand
ACTTCAAAAGACTCCGTTCCTCTTTCTATGTATGGAAGCTGCCACAGGGAAATCTTGAATCCTTCATCCGCAAGGCTGTCAATCATCTCTTTGACCTTGGGAAACTTCTTTTCGGAGAATTTCCAGTCACAGATCCAGTTCTCATCAAACCAGTCGGTATCAATGTGGATTACATCACAGGGGATCTGTTCCTGCCTCATCCTTCTGGCAACTGCTTCCACCTGTTCCCTTGTACCGTAGCTGATTTTGCTCATCCAGATGCCGAAGGACCATTTTGGAGGCAAATTGGGTTTTCCAGTGATATCTGTGTATTTTGGGATGATATCCTTCATGCTGTCTCCCCGGATTACGAAGAAATCAAGGTTGTCCGACCCGACCATGACGGAATACGCCTTATATAATGTATTTCCCATATCACACTGCAGCTTCGAAGATGTGTTGTAGAAAACCCCGTAATTTCCGGAGCTTATAAAAAATGGTATGTTCTTGTAGGCTCTTTCGGTGTTTGTGCCAAGGGCATTTGTATTCCACAGGTTGAGGCTGTGCCCCTTGCGGTCAAGGCTCATGAATTTTTCACCAAAGCCGTAAAAATGTTCATCCTCATCAAAGAAAACCGCTTCACAGGCAAATTTTTCATTAGTGCTTCCATCGTACAAAAAGCCGAATGGACAGATTTCATGCTGCATGAATGAGCGCTCGTCCTTACCGAACTGCCTGTAGAATCCTTTTCCGCACTTGTCGGCTATCTGAAGGTTCCAGTGCTCTTTATCAATTATGACCTCCAACTTGCCTCCGTATATTCTCAATATCCCGTTCTCATCAGATACCTCCACTGGAACTTCCCGGGGCACAAAACCACGTATCATTTCGGTGTCGTTTACAGGAATCGAGAAACCTTCCGCTGCCTGCACCCTGATTGTATCTTCACTGGTAAATGTAAGCTTTACTGCGATATTCCTGGTATTATCCAGTTCATCAAATACAGGCCTGAAATCGAAATACCTGTATACAAAGTTCTGCATTTTGAAATGCCCCTCTATGTTTATACTAACACTGCTTCCGTTAACCGAATAATTCTTGACCCTTTTAGGAAGCAGCAAAGTCGCCTGCTGCATTTCAGTAAGCTTTGGAAATTTTGCTACATTAAAATAGACCTTTGAGGTTTTGTCTTTCTGAACCCCCTGCATGTTTTTGTTTGAAAGGCCATGCATGATTTCGCCGATTTCTTCCGCCTTTTTCATATATTCATCTCCTCCCACTTTTTTTAAAAAGACGGTATCGCCTGTGATTTGGCGATACCGTCAATTGGCTGAAACATAATGATTTAAAACAATCATGCCTATGCAAGTTTATTCAATCTCGGGCAATGAGCTGCCATCCCGGAAGAACAAAGGGATTTGATCCAGCGGTGCGGATACTGTGATAGCAGAACCGCCCATCAGCTTTTCACCTGTGTACGGATTTTTCCATACTGCTCCGGAAGGCAGATATACACTGCGTTCACGCTGTCCCTCGCTGACAACAGGTGCTACCAGGATATCCGGCCCGAACATGTATTGATCCTCAACTTCCCAGGCACCCGCATCCTGTGGAAAGTCATAGAACAGCGGTCTCATAACCGGAGTACCGGATTTGTGTGCAGCATCCATCTGCTTCATTATATACGGGCGAAGCTTTTCACGTATCATCAGCCACTTTTTCATTATCCCGTAAACTTCCTCACCATAACTCCATATTTCATTCGGTGCTCCGGTTCCCTGTCCGCCGACCTTTACAGTATAGGGCCTGCGGTAGCCATGCATACGGAAAACAGGGCAGAAAGCACCGAACTGATACCAGCGGACCATGAGTTCACGGAATGACGGGTCATTGGCATCTCCATCAAAAAATCCGCCAATATCCGATGTCCACCATGGAATACCGGCAATACCTATATTCAATGCAGCTTTGACCTGGTGGCGCAGGTTCTCGAAGGTAGACGGGCAGTCCCCCGACCACATTACCACCCCGTAACGCTGGCTGCCTATCCAGCAGCAGCGGATCAGGTTTGCTATGTCCTTTTCTTCCTCTTCTGTCATACCATCATAAAACGCCTTTGCATGCATCAAAGGGTATATGTTTGAAACCTCACGTCCATTGCCTAAAAAGTAGCGGACGTTCTGGTAGGCATATGGACGCATCTCAGGCTCTGCTTCATCCAGCCAGAACATCTTTACTCCAAGGTCAAAGTAGTTCTTTTTTGCTGCATTCCAGATGAACTTCTGCGCACCGGGATTTGTCGCATCATAATACATTTCCGGTCCGAGGTACAGGAATACCGACTGCACACCCTGTTCCGTCCGCATGAGGTATCCCCTGTCCCGCATCTCATCAAAATTTTCACTCTCGGGATCAACAGTTGGCCAGATTGACACCATCAGCTTCATTCCGAGCTTCTCCAATTCATCACACATCGCCTTTGGATCGGGCCATTTTTTCAGGTCAAATTTCCAGTCTCCCTGCTGTGGCCAGTGGAAATAATCACAAACGATGACTGAAACAGGCAGTCCTCTCTTCTTGTGCTCTCGGGCAACCTCAAGCAGTTCCTCCTGTGTCAGGTACCGGAGCTTGGACTGCCAGAGACCGCTTGCCCATTCTGGGAATTTTGGGGCACGCCCTGAAATTTCAGAATACTTTTCCACGATTTTTGCAGGAGTATCTTCGCAAAATACGATATAGTCAATTTGGCGTGTTCCGTCGGAATGCCATAAAGTATGGTTTGTCGCCAGCTCAGCTCTACCGATGGATGGGTTGTTCCATAAAAAACCATAGCCTCTTGAGGAAAGCAGGAATGGGATAGAGCACTGTGTGTTTTTCTGTGCCAGTTCCAGGGAAGCACCCTTCAGATTGAGGCAGTCATTCAAATACTGTCCCATTCCATAGAAGTGCTCTTCCCTGTTGGCTTTAAAGTAAACATCGGTTTCAAACGCATCGCTTGAAATAGCTCTGTAGCACCTAGCCGGGCGAATGGGCGCAATACTTACCCTGCGGTCTCTGTAGAATTCCTCAAGAACCACAGCACCGCTTTGGTCCTTATAACACACCCTGCCGTCTGAAAGCACCTCACAGGTGACTTTACCGTTTTTCAGGAGCACCATATCGTTCTCCACTATAATCTCTGCTTTTACTTCAGGCTGTGGTATAATACCCCCCCATTCCTCGGTAGATATGCGCATATTCTTTGATGCACGGAACCTTACGGCATCCCTGCCAAAAGGTTCGATCCACACAATTTCACCTTCACGTTCCCAGATAATACGGGAACCGTCCGTTCTGAAAAAATTCATTCAATATGCCTCCTTGAATTCTAACTTATTTAATGATAGGAAGCTTCACTCCGTTCTTAAGAAACAGAGGGATTCTTTCCATTGGAGCTTCTACCATTACTGTAACCCCTCCATTATAGGTTTTACCCGTATACGGATCCGTCCAGCCGGCACCCTCCGGCAGGTACACATCTCTGCTGCGCTGTCCGTCATTGATAACCGGAGCAACCAATATGTCCGGACCGAACATGTACTCATCAAAGATAGGATACGCTGTCTCATCTTCCGGGAAGTCATACAGGAGTGGACGCATCACAGGGGTACCGTCTGCAGCAGCTTTTTTCATCTGTTCCATAATGTAAGGCAACAGGCGTTGACGCAGGGAAATAAAGTCAACGAGAATCTTGTAGTTATCTTCTCCATAGCTCCATACCTCGTTGGGCCCGCCTGAACGATTGTATGAGTTCGGGTCATAGCGGTTCACATCCTTGTATGGAAGCCGGAAGCCATGAAGTCTGAATATCGGACAGAAGGCACCAAAAGCAAACCAGCGTACCAGCAGCTCGCGGAAATTTTCATCCTCCGGGTCACCGTTAAAGAAGCCGCCGATATCTGTCGTCCACCATGGTATTCCGCTGAAGGAGAAATTAAGTCCGGCCTTGATCTGCTTGCGGAGGCTGCCGAAGGTTGAAGCGATGTCCCCGGACCATACTACTATGCTCTGCCTTTGTGAACCGAGCCATGCGCACCTGAGAAGGTTTACAACTTCAGTCTCTCCTGCAGCTTTCATACCGTCATGGAATGTTTTTGCATAATAGAACGGATATATGTTTGAGACCTCTGAACCATTGCCCATATAATAGCGGACATTGTCATAATGATATGGAGTAAAGCTCGGTTCCGATTCATCCAACCAGAACATCTTTATTCCATAATCATAATAATTTTGTTTTACACGTCCCCATACGAAGCTGCGCGCACCTGGATGCATTGCATCATAGAAGGTATCGGCGCCATGCATGATTTTAAAAAGCGATGTCCCCCGTTCTGCCCTGACAAGATAATTTTTATTCCTCATATAAACATAATTCTCACTGCGGGTATCTACTGTGGGCCATACAGATACCATAAGGCGCATTTCCATCTCATTGAGTTCGTCTACCATTGCCTTCGGGTCAGGCCACCGTGAAGAGTCGAACTTCCATTCCCCCTGCGCAGTCCAATGAAAATAATCACATACGATAACCGAAACAGGAATATTCTTACGTTTATATTCACGTGCCACCTCCAGCAGTTCTTCCTGTGTCTCATAACGAAGCTTGCACTGCCAGAAGCCTGCCGCCCACTCCGGAAGTACCGGCGCCCGTCCTGTGATTTCAGTATATTGATGCATGATTTCCGCTGGTTCGTCACCGGCAATAATTATATAATCTATCTGTTTGGCAGCATCTGCATGCCACAAGGTATGGTTGTTGACAAATTCAACCCGCCCAATTGCCGGATTGTTCCATAAAAAACCATACCCGATGTTTGATATCGCAAACGGGACTGTGCATTTTGTATTTTTCTGTTCAAGCGGTATTGTTGAACCTTTCAGGTCGAAGCAATCGTTGGGGTCCTGTCCCATACCGTGGAAATGCTCATCAGGATTTGCCTTGAAGTATAAATCTATTTCAAATGCTTCACTTGATATGGCACGGTACTCACGGCCTCTGCGGAGTGAAATTGTAATCTCCCTCTCATCAATCCAGAACTCCCTTAACAAATCTTTGCCTGTATGATCATAATAATTGACGGTACCATCTCCGAATACCTCAGCCCATATTTTACCATTCCTTATAACAGCCTTTTCATCGGTTACATCAATAACCGCATCATCCTCATTCGGAGGCAGAAGGGTCCAGTCAAGATCCTCTTTGATATGCAGGCTCTTTGAAGCACGGAATCTCAGACTGTTTTTCCCGTATGGCTCAAGCCACATGACCTCTCCTTCGCCTTCCCAGTAAATACGTTTTCCTTCCACCCAACCATTGCCTTTAAACAAAGGCCTGTCAAATCTGCCCATACTTCGTCAGTCCTTTCAAGTTTGGCATTGATATTATCTTGCCGCAAATCCAGAATCCTAAGATAGTGAATTTGCGGCAAATTAAATGTTCCGATTTTATTTTATTGATGCATTTACCTGTGTAATCTTAGCTGCTGCATCCTTGGCTGCCGTCTCAGGAGTTTTTGCACCGGTGATGCTCTGCTGGATAGCATCCTGAACAGCCGCGGAAAGTTCAGGCCATTTTGGATGCGGTCCGCGCGGAACAGCATAAGCAAGCTGTTCGATAAATACCTTCATAACAGGATCCTTAGGATATTGCATTTCAGCTGTCGCATTGGAATGTGGAGAGATTGTCCCTGAGACTACATTGAATTTCACACTGTTATCTGTTCCGAGCACCCATGTCAGGAAATCCCATGAAGCATCAATATTTTTGGTTGCCTTTGTGATCCCGAGATTCTCACCTCCCATACTGGAGGTAAATTGTTTATCCTTTGGAATATATACAACGGTATACTTTAAATCCGGCGCATCTTTTGCCATATTTGGAATATGCCAGCAGCCGTTGACCATCATAGCCGCATTTCCTGATGCAAACTGTTTCTCGACATCGTTTTGCGTCCAGTTGATGCACTCAGCACTCACATATTTGTTCTTAACCAGATTGGTTATATATGTAAATGCTTTGACTCCTTCAGAAGAACCAATATTGTTTACATCGGCCCCGGTGGACTGAAGGAACGGCAGGAACTGGAAGGTTCCTTCTTCACTCTTCACAGCTGCAAACGCCAGAGGGTATACTTTGGAGTTTGCCTTCTGAAGCTTCTGACAGGCAGCATCCAATTCATCCCATGTGGTGGGAAGCTTGTCAATTCCTGCTGCACTCATCATTGCATTATTCGTCCATAGTGAAAGACAGTTGCTTCGTATCGGCAATGTATACTGTTTATTATTATAGACTCCGGAATTCAAGGGCCCCGGCTGATATTTGTTATCACTCCATGTTTTGAATTTATCTGTGATATCTGCAAACATGCCCATTGCTGCGAATGAACAACTGTCAGGGTTATCTACCATTGCTATGTCAGGCAGTTCATTTGATACTACGCCAAGTGTATATCTCTTAAGCAGCTCATTTCGAGGAATGTATTGCTCGGTTATTACTGCCTTTCCTTTGTCTGAAGCGTTGTAATCCTTGATGAATTGTGCAATAGTGTCATAAGTAGAAAGTGTAAAGTAGTGCCAGAATGTGAGTTGAGCCTTCTGGACGGGTTTTGACGCTGCAGGTGCAGCCGATGATGTTGACGTTTGAGAAGCAGGTGATGCAGATTGTTGCTGTTGTTTTGCCGAACATCCTGAAAACAGCATTAACACCATGATTACCGCAAGTACGATGGAAATTGTTCTTTTCATTGAGATACCTCCTTATCATTTTGGGAATTTGAACACCTTTATGTCAACTAATTAAAAGCCTTTTTCTGATTTTAAATCTAAGATCAGCCTTTAACCGCTCCGCCAACCATACCGCTAATAACATATTTCTGGGCTGTTACAAATATTACAATCGGAGGTGTGACGAGCATGCAGCCATATGCCATAATCCAGTTCCAGCGAATGCCGTACTCGTTCATAAGATTATATATGGCAGTCGTCATAGGGAAAAGTGCATTGTTGGTGTTGAATGTCAGCGAATAGACCAGATCATTCCAGCCATGTACAAAACCAAAGCAGCAGACTGTAACCAGACCGGGCTTTATAATCGGGAGAACGACACGGAGAAATGCTGTGAACCGATTGCACCCGTCAATCCTGGCTGATTCCTCGATCTCCGCCGGGCAGGCCATAAACATAGGTCTCAATACGAGAAGCGTAAATGGTATCGTTATTGTTGTTACTGCAAGAATAGGAGCAAGGTATGTATTAAGAAGCTTCAGCTTTGAAAATGTCAGAAACAATGGGGTTAATATCAATGATGCAGGCAACATCTGAGTAACAAGAAATGTCATTATAAGTGACTTTCCGCCCGGAACCTTGAAACGTGAAATTCCGTATGCTGCAGGAACAGCAAGAAAGAACGAGATAGCCATTGAACTGATGGCAATTGTAAGGGAATTCTTCGCAGAAATCAATACCGAATGTTTGCCTGTAAGCTGCCCAAAATATCCATCAGTGAAGATTTGATGAGGAAAAAGTGTCGGAGGCTTCCTGAAAATTTCCGCATCGCCCTTTAAAGAGCTTGTAAATATCCAGTAAAGAGGAAACAGGAATATGAATGATACCGCAAGTGCAAAAATGCTCATCAAAATGCTTTTTGCCCTCTGCTTTCTCAGAATATTCATCATCACATCGTTTCCTCCTTGTTTATAAGTCTTAAGTAAACCAAAGCAACGCAGAACAATATAATGAACAGAATATTGGCTACTGCAGCCCCCTGACCGAAATAGTAAAATCTGAAGGACAATTTGTAGGCAAATGTTGCAAATACCTCGGTAGCGTTTACTGGACCTCCACCCGTCATTACAAATATCAGGTCGAATACTTTGAATGTATATACGAATCCAAGCACCAGTACCGCCATCATGGCAGGCCTTAACAGAGGCAGAGTTATATGCAGGAATTTTTGAAAAGAGCTTGCACCGTCAATTGAAGAGCTTTCGTACACCTCATCTGGTATTCCCGCAAGACCTGTTGTAAGTATCAGCATATTGAACGGAACGCCGACCCATGAATTTGCAATAATGGGTCCGTATATGGCAGTACTCTGGTTAATTATCCAGCCTACCGGCTGATTGATGATTCCGAGCGCTTTCAGGAAAATATCTATTATACCTACATCTGGACTCAGCATATACTTAAAAAGCAGTGCGGTTACCGTTACCGGCATCATCCAGCTTATGACCAGGAAACCTCTTAGAGGTTTTGCCAGCGCAAATTTTTGATGAAAAAGCAGTGCAAACATAAGACCTAAAGAAAACTGCACCACCAGGCATGATACGGTATAATAAAAAGTATTCCAAATTGCTGATTTCATGGTTTCATCGGCAAAAACCGTTTTATAATTCTGCAATCCAATAAAAGGTCTTTGTCCACCTGCTGCCAGGTTAAAAGCAGAGACATCCTGAAAACTGAGGACTATATTGTATACGATCGGGTATCCAATCAGCAGCAGCATATAGATAAGTGCCGGAAGAATAAACATATATCCCGTAAGATACTCCTGCCCAAGCTGGCTTAGTCTCCTGCGTTTTACGGCAGAAATGCCAGTTGTGTGTGGTTTCGTTTTCGGCAATGTCGTTTTCAGGTCCATATCATTACCTCCGTCCACTATAATTTCTTTATTAATAATATTAGATTTTTTGTACAAATAAAATTCTAATTATATTAAAAAAGTGGAGTAATCTAAAAAACAGCTTTCCTATCTATAATAGCCAAGCTGTTTTTATTTGAAATATTTTAATCTATTTGTTCCTAGCATATTTTTTTGCGGATATTCCCGCCAAGATCATTATCAGTTTCTCCAGCAATGACGGTCAGATCATGGAGAGTAGCTGTCTGACATATGACTGGCTGAGCTGCAAGTCTTCAAAACTGTTGCGCTCATATGCAAGATCATGATCCATAACAATCCATTCCGGATTGCATTCAAGTACTTTATGTATATAACCTGGAATATTCGCAATGCCATACCCCACCGGTCGAAATTCAAAATACCCCATTTCAGCTGTTCCACGCCTGTGATCCAGATCTCCTACATTTCCTATTTTTGATATTTCACTGGCATAGAAATCCTTAAAATGTATAACTGGACAACGATTCCTGTATTTGTCAAGGAAAAAGACCGGATCGGCTCCACCGATAGCCATCCAGCCTAAGTCCGGTTCCAATGCAAGGTAATCTTCAGGTATCTCATCAAGTATCACTTCAAACATATATTTTCCGTAAATTTTATGGGTAAGTTCAATTGCGTGATTATGGTACAAAAGTGTGATCCCTTCATCCCTGCATATCCGGCCTATTTGTGTCAGTTGTTTTATCGTCTCAGGAAATTTTTCACCGCCGGGAAGCCCGCTATGAGGAATATTACCTATTGTGATATGCCTGCATCCGACCTTTTTATGAAAATCAATTGTACTGTGTATATCCGATATAAATTCACTGAATCCCACATGGTTTCCAAGTGGAACCATATTCAGTTCCCCCATCTTTTCGCGAACACTCTCCGCGCTTTTGCCGAAAAAGCCCAAAAACTCCACTCCATTAAAGCCCAGTGTTCCAAGTCTTGAAAGAACAGCCAACAAATCTTGTGAGCATTCCTTCCTCAGAATGTAAAGCGGTGCAGCAATCAATGTACTTTTCACATTATATCTCCAATTAATTATTATTTGTTACGGGCATATGATTTTGCAGATACTCCGGTATATTCTTTGAATACCCTGCAGAAATATTTAACATCCGAGTACCCTGTTTTGTATGCAATCTCATAAATTTTGTCGTCTGTATTTTTAATAAGCTTTTTCGCTTTTTCCATCCTTACATCGCGAAGGAACAGGGAAAAACTTTTTCCCGTCTCCTTGGAAAAAATGCTTCCGGCGTACTCCGGCGTAACTTTCAGCTGTTTTGCATAATCTTCAAGATATAACCTTTGCGCATAGTTTTCAAATATATCCTTCACAATATATTCCACAATGAATGAATAGCTATTTGCTCCGGGTTCAGCTGTCTTGTCCGCTGTCTGCGCGCCGTAGCCTTGATAAATTCTGTTAAGAGCGTCCGCCAGCTGGTCGGAAGTAATGGGTTTTAAAAGATAGTCAACCACCGAAAGACGGATGGCCTGCTTCGCGAGCTCAAATTCTGCGTATCCGCTGAGAACAAGGTATCTCGTGTTCGGTGAACAGATTCGTGCATTTTCAATCATTTCCAGTCCATTTAATCTCGGCATCATAATATCTGTTATCACCACATCAGGGCACAATGATTTAATAAGCAGCATTCCGTCGTAACCATTGTCTGCTTCACCAACTACAACAAAATCAGGATTAATCTTTTTAATCAACCTGATAATACCTGCCCTGGTACCATTTTCATCATCAATCACAGCAATGCGCATAATTTCCACCTCCTACAGATAATGAAGCCAGAAAGCCTGTATCAATGCAAATGCAAAGGTATTCAATGTTTATCCTTACTATGATTGCTCCCTGTAAGGTATAACTATTGTAAATGTCGCTCCAGCATTCTGAATACTTTCAACGCTGATTTCCGCTTCCTCTCCGTAATAGAGCCACAACCTCTTGGCAACGTTATTTATACCAATACTGTCTGTTTCAGAACCACCTTTATTATCGATTACCTTTTGGATTTCTGCAAGCGTCTCTGTATCCATTCCGCTCCCATTATCTGAAAGAATGATCTTCAGCCGTGCATCCGGTAATATTTGTGCCGTCAGCTCAATCCGGCTATCTTCGGAGACCCGCTCAAATCCATGAAGTATACTGTTTTCCACCAGCGGCTGCAGCAGCATCTTATAAATTGGGAAGTCTATCGCATCTCCATAGGCTGAACATACCAGATTGATTTTCTTGTCAAAACGCTTGCACTGGATGAAAACATACTTTTCCATCCACTGAATTTCAGCCTTCAAAGGTACAAGAATGTCTATATTGCTGATGCTGTACCTGAGAAGACTGGCAAGCCCGTTAAGCATGCTGCTGATCTCATGCTGGTCATTATCAATCGCAATCCAGTTGATTCTATCAAGAGCATTGTAAATAAAGTGCGGGTTTATCTGAGCTTGCAGCGCTTTGATTTCTGCCTTTCTACGCTGATTCATCACCATAGCGACATGCTCGTTTTTTTCTTTCAGCTCCTCAACCAGGGTAGTGATCTCAGACGCCATTTTGTTAAACTGGTCAACGATGATATACAGTATCTCATCACTCTCATCAATGTCAATGACTACATCCCTCTGATTCTGACCAAACTGCTTGATTGCAAAGGCAATTTTCCTGACTTTGGTCCAAAGTCGTCCTGTAACGATATACACTATAATTATAAAACAAATGGTTATTACTATCGTCAATATAATGACAAGGTTGCGAAAATCATCAATATACTTTTGCATTGAATTTTTCTCAAATATCAAGTTAAGGTTCAAAGAGGTACCTTTTACCTGCAAACTTTTGTACAGTGCCTGGGATAAACTCGTTTTGACAGGCTTGGATAAATCCGTTCCGATAATACTGTGGTTCGGAGAGGTGATAATTCTGCCGTATGCATCTGTTAGACAGCTGGAGGGGCTGATATACGTGTCCAACATTGTGCTGTTGTTCTTGATATTGATGATGGAATTAAACACTGCATTATCGACTTCCATGACAAGTGTTCCATAATTCTGTCTGGTAATGGTATCCATGGCGGGAAAGGTGAAATACAGGTGCTGGGCTGCCTTTTCCGGTGCATCGGGAAAGTTTACTGCTGTGATAACGTGAATAGTATTCATATTCGATTCATCGCCGTATGCCTTAAAACTATTGAGGAAATTCCTGTTACCCCATCTTGAAACATAATATGAAGAAAAATCATACCGGTCAAAAACTGCAGTATCCGACGAATTGGTAATAAACGCCATACTGGTAATATAATTGTCCATTTGCATATAAAACGAGAATTGGTTAGTTAGTTGATTCCGTGCGGAAGCAGCTTCATAGGAAAGTGACGGTGAAGAGTCAAACTGCTTGAACAGATTTATGGTCTCGGTATTGGTGGCAATCTGGGTAATGATATTCCTGTAGCCCGCCATTTTTTCACTTATATTATCGGATGTCTGTCTGATGGCATAGTCCAGCAGAATATTCCCGATGGCATTTGTGTCATTGGTATAAGTGACAAATGAAAAAAAGCTTATGATGAGTATGGGTATAATCACCAGAATGACATATAGAAGTATCATTTTAGTCCTTAAGCTGCTGAACTTTCTCATTATCTCACCTATCTGCAAAGAGTTTCGATACATCATTATATCATAGAGGCCGCACTTCTCAAATTCTCGGCAGTATAGGCATCGGCAATAGTTTCCCCTCCGCCATCATCCATATGATAGGGGCATTAACCTATATTGGTCATATAGCTATATCTTGAACTTTTGTATTGCATCAGTCAACTCTGAAGACACCTTGTTCAATGTACCCGCCAACCCGGAAAGCTCTTCAAAAGTTACAAGCTGTTTTTCGGAAGAAGAACACACCTCTTGTGTTGCTGCAGCGGTTTCTTCCGACACAGCAGAGATATTTTCAATCGCTTCCATCGCCGATCCCTTACTGCTTTCCATTCCCTTGATTTCACCGGTTACATTTACAATTTTTTCAACCAATAACTGCATATTTGAGGCAATTTCTCTGAATATTGATATTGTCGATACAACTGAGTCATTTTGAAGGTTTATTATCTCTTTCGCAGTATAAGTTTGTTCTACTATTTGCTGCGTTTGTTGTTGAGTTACTTTAAGTATTTCAGCTATATCCCTGGTCGCAGTCATTGATTTTTCCGCCAGTTTTCTTACCTCCTGCGCTACAACTGCAAATCCCCTGCCCGCTTCACCGGCACGTGCTGCTTCAATTGCTGCGTTCAAAGAAAGCAGATTGGTCTGGGTTGCGATATCACCAATTACATTTATAATGTCCTGAATCGACTCAGAATGGTGTCCGAACAGTTGAATACTTTCAAGTATTGATTCTGTTACCTTTGTACTTTCCACTGTCTTGCTGTCAAGATCCTCTACAGAGGACAATCCTTTCTGAGTTAAATCCACTGCACCTTTTGTTACAATTTCTATTTCATGTGTATTCTTAACAACAATATTAATTTTCTCAGCCAGTTCATTCATTTTAAAAGTACACCGTTCTGCTTCCTCAGCCTGTTCAGATGAGCCTTTAGATATATCCTGCACAGTTTTGGCAACACTACTGGTAGCAGCCGAAACCTGTTCAATATCTGATGAAACGGTAGCCGAAGACATATATACTTTTTCTGCCAGGGCAGAAGCATCTCCTATAAGACGTCTCATATTTCCCGTCATTGCAGAAATACTCCTCGTCAATGTTCCAAATTCATCTTTGCTGTGATTTACTATATCAACTGTCAGATTACCATTCGCTGCCTGCTCAGCAACACGAATAATCTTATTGATATTGCTTCCCATTCTGACGGATAGAAGAAATCCCAGGCCTATTGCAACCAGGGCTGCAAAGCAGGCAAGTACAAGTGTTATCTGCGCAATCTGGTTAGCCGGTTTAAGTAGTTCATTTTTAGGCAGAAGTCCAACTATTTTATGCCTGGAACTATTGCTTTTTGCATACACCATCAAATAGCTCTTCCCATTTCGGACAGCCTCTGAATAGCCGCTTGTCTTGGTATCAGCCGAAATATTTTTGAAGAAGTTTTCATCTGTTATGCTGTTGCTCTCATCCAACCCTATGGAATCTTCTTTTATTGTTGCGGAGATATCACGTCCGTCGTCACTTATAAAGTGTACTTCACTTCCCTTGATGAACCTTATGGTTTCCATAATGTCGAATACGGTTTTGCGTTTGATATCCACAATCAGCAGGCCCAATATCTTATCATTTTTTGAATCCTTAAGAAGCCTGGCACCGGAAACCGAATATGCAATATTTCCGCTGTTGCCGACGTTAACGATAAGCTTGTCCAATTCCGGGTGTCTTCCGAACCACACCATTGCACCGTTGGCTTCTTTAGCTTTTTTATACCAGTCGGTCTGAGAAATCTGACCCGGAGTTGTCTTGGATATATCCGTCCCCATTATGGTGTAGCCCGATGTCCCGTATGACATCCCGTTGTCTGCCAATATGACAATATCACTGATGTTTCTGCTTACGTTTGTAACATTGGTGAGCAGTGTACCCACTCCACCTCTCAGTTTTCTCATCTCTTCAGGCGACAGGTCCTGACTGTCCTGCGAATAGTATTTTTGCACCGCTTCATTACCCATAATCTGGAGAGTTGTTTCATCTGCTGCGGAAAAAATCGTATTAAACGAATCCAGTGTTTTTTCCAGCGTCAATATTGTTGAATCTACCGTTGTGATAAATACTGCGCTGGACGATTTATAATAGGAGGTATAGCCAAGCAGGAAGATAGGAATCACCGTCACAAGAAATGAAAATATCAGCTTTGTCCGGATACTGTTGAACTTAAAGCTTACCCTGGCACCCTCAAAAAAGGCTTTCAGTTTTCCCATACCTGCAATTTTCATAACATGTACCTCCAAATGCAAAATTTGTTTGTTTTGCCTTACATATCTGGAAAAAACCATGCGAAATGGCATCAAATATCAACTCAGGATAAAAACTTGAAGCGGAATTTCCAGGCAAGCCAGGTATAAAATCAGAATGCTCTTTTTATCAACTTCAGAAAAAGCGTTATAAGAATATATTCTTGTTCAAATTATTTATTCTATTTATTTCGACAAATAATTAATAATTCCTGCAAGCAGATAGGCAATTTCATGAGAGAAAGATAAATAAAAAAAAGGCAGATACAGCTCTCCTGTTTACCTGCCTTTATAGAAATAAAAAGTTATAGTCAAACAAATTTCTCAAGATGTTTTTTAGCAATCAGTAATCCTGTTTTAACTTTTTCATCCGTGCCCTCGTATTCCGGGTCTTCATGCTCAATACTGATAACGCCGTCATATCCGTTATCCCTCAACGTTTTTATGAACAGACTCCAGTCTGCATCTCCCAATCCCGGCATGCACGGCTTCCAGTACCCATATTCATGCCTTGCGCCGGTAAATAACTGCCTGTTGAAAACGCCATAGCGTTTCAACCTGTCGTTGAATATCTTTACTTCCTTGGCATGGACATGGAATATCCTGTCCTTGAATTCCGGTATGACGCTTATATAGTCCATGAATTGAAAAATCAAGTGGGATGGGTCCAGATTCAAACCAAAGTTTTTGCTTGGAATCCTCCGGAACATTTCGTGCCAGAGATCGGGAGCAAACGAAATTGTACCAGGAAGTCCCTGTACCTGCCATCCTACCATGGGACAATTCTCAATAATGATCTTTACGTCTTTTTTTTCTGCATACGCAACTATATCTCCAAATACTGTTTCAAATTCATCGAAGTTATCCTGGATGGACTTATCGATATTTCTTCCGATAAAAGTCCCAACCATTGCTACTCCCAGCATCTCTGCCGCATCAATACACTTCTTCAGATGCCCGTTGACAAATGCTCTTTTTGAAAGATCCCGGTCAAGGTTGTTATCATAGTATGCAAGTGAAGATATCGTTAAGCCCAATTTTTTCAAATACGAATTTATCTCGTCGGCCTGCTTTTGTGAAAAATTCTCCACGTCAATGTCCGAGCTGGAATAATCCCTGTCATTGGCCTTGGGCCAGCATGCAACCTCTAACGACTTGAAGCCGTTCTCACTTGCCCATTGAGCTTTTTCCTCCAATGGCTTATTTCCGAGACAAACTGTGAGTAATCCAATATACATAGCTAAACACCCTTCCTTTTTTCTTTTTTATTTTTTAGAGGTGCCGCCTACCTTCAGATGAATCATTTGTACACACACATACTTTACATTATACATCTTAAGGCCAATATTAAGAATAAGATTTTACCTCTTTTCGACAATATTTCATAATAATACGCCTTTTCCCAGGAATGCAAATTCCGTTGTCTCCGACCAGCATGGCCTCACCAAAATCATCCAGGCCCGGATACTGCTTGTGGTTGAAATTTGCAATCTGGCTTTTTACCACTGCAGCATCCTTCACACCTGCAAAATAGAGATATTGTTCAATTTGATGGCTGCCTATATCGCAAAGAATTCCTCCGTATTTTTCCTTTTCAAAGAACCAGCCCGGTCGGCTTGCAGCACTCAACCGATGCGGACCGACACCTAAAACCTGGATCACACGTCCGATGGTTCCGTCCTTGATAAGCTGCCCGGCGTAGACGGCACTCTCTACATGGAGACGCTCGCTGTAATAAACAGCATATTTCTTTCCGGTTTTCAATACTTTTTCCCTGGCCATGTCAAGTTGTTCAAGGGTTGTCAGGGGAGCCTTATCCGTAAAGTAATCCTTATCATGATCCATTACCCGCATTCCTAATGCACAACGCTCTGAAGCGACTGCTGCTTCAGCTACCAAACGTATCGAAGCATCATTCAGTATCTGCTCCTCACTCGAAGCTGCTTTAACCTGGGGATAGGTCTTACAGAATGCTTCAACCTTGGCAGGATCAGGATCGTAAACATATTTCAAAGTTGCCCCGCTTCAGTCAAACCGTTGCACATCCCGTAAATATGACCATGGTCCAGGCTTATAGCTGCAAATTGGAATTCATCCCTGCCGCATACCGGTCTTGGTATTCCTTTAGGTGTATAGTTCATGCCTTCAACCTTTTGCATATTTCTTCCTCCGAATTTACTTATAGTTGCTGCCTACGGTTATATTCTCTGATGAGAAATTTTCAATACTCGTTGTTTTCTTATAGAAGTGGATAGAGTTTTCCATAATCCCCCCGGCTGTATAGTATGCATCGTCCTTCGAGAGCGGTAATCCGACAGGCAAGCCTGTGCTTGCTGACTTGTAAATAGCGGTAATTATCTCCAGCGTCCTTCTGCCGTCTATCCCCGTAATCATCGGTTCTGTTCCGTTTTCCATGGCAGTCAGTACATTGTCTATCTGACCTGTATGAGCGATATTGGTAAGTTCAGGCAGGTTATCGTAGTAACTCTGTATCTCTTTCTCAAGTGATTGATCCTCAATAGGAAAGCCATTTTCTTTGGATTTCGATGCATAAACTTTCCATGGAGCTGATATTCTTGCATTTTTACCCTGAAAAACAATCTGCTGCTCTTCTCCATGATGCACCACGGAGCTTGTAATCTGTCCAAGGCCTCCATTGGGATATTTCAGAATGGCGATAGAAAGGTCTTCCACCTCGGAATTATCATGGGAGGTATTGCTCATCACGGAGTGGATTTCCTTCGGCAGGCCCATCATCCAGCTAAGCATGTCTATATGATGAACAGCGTGATTCAAGGTACATCCTCCCCCCTCTTTTTCCCAGGTTCCCCTCCACCATAAGTCATAATAGCAACGACCCCTCCACCAAAAGGAGTCCACCTGGGCATGGACAACATCTCCAATCAAACCTGCATCAAGGGTTTTCTTCAATTTCATGATGGGTGTCCTGAAACGGTTTTGGGCAACAACCGACAGTGTCCTGTTATTCTCTTCTGCAGCTCTATTTATGGCGTCACATTCCTCAAGAGATGCTGCCATCGGTTTTTCAAGGATGACATCCTTCTTTGCATTCAGGAAGTCTACAGCCAATTCAGCATGAGTATATGGCGGAGTGCATATGCTTACAAGCTGTATATCTTCTCTGTCAAGTATAGCCTTATGAGAACTGAAAATTTCAGCATCAAGAGAAAATTCTTTTGCCTTTTCAGCCGCCTTTTCAGGATATATATCCACAAGGGCAACTATCCTGCACCTTTGCGGGAATTCCAGGAATCCCTTAATATGAAGTTTTGATATATTACCGGTTCCTATAACAGCAACATTAATCATTTCTTATCAATCTCCTTCATTTAATTTTTCATATGGCTTTCCATACGCAACATAATAATATTTACCCGGTAGCGAGCTTCTCAAATTTCATCTTCACATGGAGACTAAAAATCATCTGATGTAGAATATGTTATTCCACATCAGCTACAGTCCCCGGTCACAGTTATTTCATTGTTTATAGTCACAGAATTCCCATCGACCGATTTCATGGATTCAATTCCACCTACTCTTTTAAAAAAGACGGTACCGCCTGTCTTTTGGCGATATCGTCAATTGGCTGAAACTTTATGTTTAAACAATATACCTGCACCAGGTTATTCAATTTCAGGCAGTGAGCTGCCATCCCTGAAAAACAGGGCAGAAAGCGCCGAACTGGTACCAACGGACCATCAGCTCACGGAAGGACGGGTCATTTGCATCGCCATCAAAAAATCCACCAATGTCCGATGTCCACCATGAAATGCCGGCAATACCTATATTCAATGCAGCTTTGACCTGATGGCGCAGATTCTCAAAGGTCGACGGACAGTCTCCGGACCACATTACAACTCAGAACATCTTTACCCCAAGGTCGAAATAGTTCTTTTTGGCTGCATTCCAGATGAACTTCTGCGCACCGGGATTTGTAGCATCGTAATAGATTTCCGGCCCGAGGTACAGGAATACAGACTGCACACCCTGTTCCGTCCGCATGAGATATCCCTTGTCACGCATCTCATCAAAGTTCTCACTCCCGGGATCAACTGTAGGCCAGATTGACACCATAAGTTTCATGCCGAGCTTTTCAAGCTCATCGCACATGGCCTTTGGATCGGGCCATTTTTTCAGGTCAAATTTCCAGATTCCTCTGTAGATATGCGCATATTCTTTGATGCACGGAACCTTATCGCATCCTCACCGAAGGGCTCGATCCAGACAATTTCACCTTCACGCTCCCAAATGACACGGGAGCCTTCCTGTTTAAAAAAATTCATTAGGTACACCCCTTAAAATATAATTTACTTGATTATAGGAAGCTTGGCGTCATCCTTTAAGAACACGGGTATCCTATCCATTGGCGCATCGACGGTTACGGTAATTCCCCCTTTATAGGATTTGCCTGTATAGGGGTCTGTCCAGCCTGCACCCTCCGGAAGGTATACCTCCCTCTCGCGCTGCCCGTCATTTATGACCGGAGCTACAAGTATGTCAGGGCCGAACATATACTCATCATATATCGGATAAGCCGTCCGGTCCTCTGGGAAATCATAAAGCAAAGGACGCATTACGGGAGTACCGTCATGAGATGCCTTGTGCATCTGTTCCAATATATATGGTATCAGGCGCTGACGCAATGAAATGAAATCGGTAAGTATCCTGCAGTTCTCCTCACCGAAGCTCCAGACCTCGTTAGGTCCTCCCGAACGGTTGTAGGAGTTTGGGTCAAAACGGTTGACGTCCTTGTAAGGAAGCCTGTTTCCGTGAAGCCTGAATATGGGGCAGAATACCCCGAATGCAAACCAGCGAACAAGCAGTTCCCGGAACTTTTCATCCTCAGGGTCTCCGCAGAAGAAACCGCCTATATCGGTAGTCCACCACGGTACTCCGCTGAAAGAGAAATTGAGACCTGCTTTTATCTGCTTGCGCAAGCTATCGAAGGTGGAGGCTATATCGCCGGACCAGACTACTATGCTGTTCCTCTGCGAGCCGAGCCATGCACACCTTAAAAGATTCACGACCTCATCCTCTCCTGCAGCCTTCATGCCGTCATAAAACGTTTTCGCATAATAAAACGGATATATGTTCGAAACTTCGGACCCGTTGCCCATATAGTACCTGACATTATCATAATGATACGGGGTGAAGCTCGGCTCGGATTCATCAAGCCAGAACATCTTTATTCCGTAATCATAGTAGTTTTGTTTTGCACGCCCCCATACAAAATTGCGTGCACCGGGATGAGTCGCATCATAGAAGGTATCGGCACCGTGCATGATCTTGAAAAGCGATGTTCCCCGCTCAGCGCGAACAAGGTAATTCTTGTTCCTCATGTACAGGTAATTCTCACTGCGCGTATCCACTGTAGGCCAGATGGATACCATGAGGCGCATTCCCATCTCGTTGAGCTCATCCACCATTCCCCTGGGATCCGGCCAGCGTGACGGGTCGAACTTCCATTCTCCCTGTGCAGTCCAGTGAAAGTAGTCGCATACTATGACAGAAACCGGAATATTGCGGCGTTTGTATTCACGAGCTACCGAAAGAAGCTCCTCCTGGGTCTCATAGCGCAGCTTGCACTGCCAGAAGCCGGCTGCCCATTCGGGAAGCATCGGCGCCCGTCCTGTGATCTCGGTATAATGGTGCATGATCTCGGCCGGCTCATCGCCGGCTATTATGATGTAGTCTATCTGCCTGGCCGCGTCTGCATGCCACAATGTATGATTGTTTACAAACTCTACACGCCCTATGGCAGGGTTATTCCAGAGAAAACCGTATCCGATGTTCGATATGGCAAACGGGACTGTACATTTTGTATTTTTCTGTTCCAGTGGTATTGTTGAACCTTTTAAGTCGAAACAATCGTTCGGATCCTGGCCCATGCCGTGGAAATGTTCATCTGGATTGGCTTTGAAATACAGGTCTATTTCAAAGGCCTCAGTTGATATAGCCCTGTACTCACGGCCTCTGCGGAGTGAAATGGTAATCTCCCTTTCATCAATCCAATATTCCCGCAACAGGGACTTACCCGTATGATCATAATAGTTGACTGTACCGTCTCCAAAAACCTCTGCTCGAATCTTTCCGTTAGTTATAACAGCCTTTTCATCAGTCACATCAATAGCTGCATCATCCTCATTCGGAGGCAGAAGAGTCCAGTCAAGGTCCTCCTTTATATGCAGGCTCTTTGAAGCCCGGAACCTCAGGCTGTTCTTACCGTATGGCTCAAGCCACATTATCTCCCCTTCGCCTTCCCAGTAGATACGTTTGCCTTCCACCCAACCGTTGCCCTTGAACAAAGGCCTATCGAATCTTCCCATATAGCTTCAGTCCTTTCAAGCTTGGCTTAAATATTCTTGCCGCAAATCCTTCAATATACGATAACGGACCTGCGGCAAGTAATGGCTATATCACACTGCAACCATTATTTTATCGACGCGTTTATCTGAGTTATCTTGGCGGCGGCATCCTTGGCTGCAGCTTCAGGAGTTTTTGCTCCGGTTATGCTCTGTTGGATCGCATCCTGGATGGCGGCGGAAAGCTCGGGCCACTTTGGATGCGGTCCGCGCGGAACTGCATAGGCCAGCTGCTCTATGAACACCTTCATTACCGGATCCTTGGGGTACTGCATCTCTGCTGTAGCGTTGGTATGCGGCGCGATGGTACCGGCTGATGTATTGAATTTGATATTGTTATCGGTACCAAGGTACCATGTCAGGAAGTCCCAGGCTGCGTCAATGTTCTTGCATGCCTTGGTGATCCCTATATTTTCACCGCCGAGACTGGAAGCATACGCCTTATCCTTTGGAATGTATACAATGGTATACTTCAGATCCGGCGCATCCTTTACCATATTTGGAATGTGCCACGGGCCGTTTACCATCATGGCAGCATTTCCAGATGCAAATTGCTTTTCGACATCGTTCTGTGTCCAGTTAATGCACTCTGCGCTTACATACTTGTTCTTCACCAGGTTCGTCACATATGCAAATGCCTTGATGCCTTCAGGAGAAGCTACGTTATTTACGTTTGCCCCGGCGGACTGCAGGAACGGAAGGAACTGGAATGTACCTTCCTCGCTCTTCACAGCTGCAAACGACAGCGGATATACCTTCGGATTTGCTTTCAGCAACTTCTGGCAAACGGCATCAAGTTCTTCCCAGGTGGTCGGAAGCTTGTCGACGCCTGCCGAGCTCATCATCGCATTATTTGTCCACAGGGATAGGCAGTTGCTTCTCATAGGCAGCGTGTACTGCTTGTTGTTATAGGCGCCGGAATTAAGCGGACCCGGCTGGTATTTGTTATCGCTCCATGCTTTGAATTTGTCCGTAATATCGGCAAACATACCCATTGCAGCGAATGAGCAGCTGTCAGGGTTGTCGACCATAGCCAGGTCGGGAAGCTCATTTGAAACGACTCCAAGTGTGTATCTTTTAAGCAGCTCGTTGCGTGGGATATACTGCTCGCTTAATGTAGCCTTTCCTTTGTCGGAAGCATTATACTCCTTTATGAACTGTACAAGAGTATCGTAGGTAGCCATTGAAAAATAGTGCCAGAAAGTGATTTGCGGTTTCTGTGCCGGTTTTGCCGCCGGAGCAGCAGCTGGAGCGGTTGGAGTCTGGACAGCAGGAGCCGTGGATTGCTGCTGTTTGGCAGAGCATCCTGAAAAGAGTGTCAGTAGCATTATTGCTGCTACTAAAATGGAAATTACCTTTTTCATTGAAATACCTCCCCATCAAACTGGAATCTCACCTTAATTATTTATGTCAACTACCATGGAATCCGTACTTAAGCTATCCCTTGACTGCCCCTCCTACCATTCCGCTGATGACATACTTCTGGGCGGTTACAAAAATCAAGATGGGCGGTGTAACCAGCATGCATCCGTAGGCCATTACCCAGTTCCAACGTATGCCGTACTCGTTCATAAGGTTATATATGGTAGTCGTCATAGGGAAAAGCGCATTGTTTGTATTAAAAGTCAGGGAGTAGACCAGATCGTTCCAGCCATGCACAAAACCGAAGCAGCAAACCGTAACCAGACCCGGCTTTATAATCGGCAGGACGACTCGCAGGAATGCCGAGAAACGGTTGCAGCCGTCGATCCTGGCCGATTCTTCGATTGTTGACGGACAAGCCATGAACATTGGCCTCAGTACCAGAAGCGTGAAGGGAATGGTGATAGTGGTAACTGCAAGAATAGGGGCCAGGTATGTATTGAGCAGCTTCAGCTTTGAAAATGTCAGAAACAGCGGGGTCAATATAAGAGACGCAGGCAGCATCTGAGTGACAAGAAAGGTCATTATCAGCGTCTTACTGCCCGGAAGCCTGAAACGCGATATTCCATACGCCGCAGGAACAGCCAGGAAAAAAGAGATGGTCATTGAACTTACTGCAATAGTAAAGGAGTTCTTAGCAGAGAGAAGCACCGAATGCTTTCCTGTAAGCTGGCCTACATACCCGTCGGTGAAAATCTGATGCGGAAAAAGCGTCGGCGGTTTTCTGAATATCTCCGCATCGCCTTTTAAGGAGCTTGTAAATATCCAATAAAGGGGAAACAGGAACAGAAAAGATACCGCGAGCGCAAAAATGCTCATTATTACATTTTGGGATGCCTGTTTTCTTAAAATATGCAACATATTACATCGTCTCCTCCTTATTGATAAGTTTCAGGTAAACCAAAGCCACACAAAAAAGTATAATGAAAAGAATATTGGCAACTGCAGCCCCCTGCCCGAAATAGTAGAACCTGAAGGACAATTTGTAGGCAAATGTAGCAAACACCTCGGTTGCATTTACCGGGCCTCCTCCGGTCATTACAAATATCAGATCGAACACCTTGAAGGTATATACGAAGCCGAGCACCAGTACCGCCATCATAGCCGGCCTTAAAAGCGGAAGCGTTATGTACAGGAATTTTTGAAAAGAGCTTGCTCCATCAATAGAAGCACTCTCATACACCTCGTCCGGTATTCCTGCAAGGCCTGTTGTCAGTATGAGCATATTAAACGGAACTCCTACCCATGAATTTGCAATTATAGGTCCGTATATCGCCGTTTTCTGGTTTAATAGCCAGCCTACCGGCTGATCTATTATCCCGATGGACTTGAGAAAAATATCTATGATACCTACATCAGGGCTGAGCATATACTTGAAAAGCAGGGCGGTTACCGTCACCGGCATCATCCAGCTTATTACCAGAAATCCCCTTAGAGGTTTCGCAAGTGTGAACTTCTGATGGAAAAGCAGTGCAAACATAAGTCCGAGAGAAAACTGTACTACAAGGCAGGAAACCGTATAATAGAATGTATTCCAGATTGCAGCCTTCATGGTCTCATCGGCAAACACGGTCTTATAATTCCGAAAGCCAATGAACGGTCTTACACCTCCGGCTGCCAGGTTGAAAGCCGAAACATCCTGAAAACTAAGAATGAAGTTGTATATGATGGGATAACCTATCAGCATCAGCATATAGACAAGCGCCGGCATTATGAACAGAAATCCTGCAAGATATTCCTGGCCCTGCTGACTGAGCCTCTTGTGCCTTGTTTGTTCGAAAATTGCATTTTCGGACTTTTTTCCCGAGAATTTGGTCTGAGAACTCACAATACCACCCCTGCCATTACCAGCTTATATACAGCCAAGATACTCTTTACCTGTAAGCATCATGAATGTCAAGAGTCTCTGAGCTCTTTTGGATAAAGTACTTTAATGAATTTGTAGTCTTAATTTTTAGAGTGTTTTATCTATAATAATATACAAGTAATGATAATGAAAAATTTCCAATTTACTAAAATAGCGGAATAACCTGGAAAAGAAACAGCTTGCTCTTAAAAGATAAGCAAACTGTAATGGGAAATAAGTGCTGGTCATTGTTTATTGCCTGTTTATCCTTAGCATGACATGCTGTTAAAGAATTGCTGTCTACTTGTCTATCCTGGTTCTTGCATGGTTCCTGGCAGATGTCCCTGCATATTCCTTATATTATATAAATAATATTAAATCAACTACTCCTATAACAGTGCAGCCATCATATTAAGCATCATTTGAACCGCTGACGGATCATACCTCGCACCATACAGTCCTTCCTGCGCAAAATCACGACATAACCTGTGCTTTGTCAGCAATTGTGATAAAATCACCTTTCCCTTATCCCTGCCAAAGGATATTTCCACCACAGACGATCGGCTCAATCCTTTTCCACAGCAGGCCAAGGGGCGTATAAGCTCCGCCTTCCCATTTATCGCATTTCCAAAACCATCTGAAAGGTTCCAAACGTGGATTTTCCCTTTCGGGTTAACGGAATTTTGCAGTGCTGGAGCATCTTCTATAAGAAAAGTTACTTTTTTTCTTAGATCAAGTTCCGCTTCTTTTGAATATCCGTCGGAAAAAGCATAGAACCCCGCCAATTCATAGCCGTAATAATTTCCATTACGGATCTTATTGCAATCCGCACCCCTTCTGCGCCATAACTCAATGAAAGCCTCCCTGCTCAGGCCGTCAATAAACATATCACTTGCAGGCGCGTTAAGCCCTCCGCGATATCCATTCCAAAGCCATGCCGATTGTCTGTCTAGATTGTTCCACAGCGCTGCTCCGTATTCTGCCGGGTGCTGACAGCTTTCCGGTTCAGGCAGTTCCTTGAAAATTACCTTCACTCCGGCTATCAGTTCGAAAGCTTTAATTTCAGGTTCGGTAACCTTCATTCCACCCTGCAGCGGACCTAGTACTCCATTTTCCAAGTACCCCTGTCCCAGATTTTGAGGTCCGATATTTGTGAGCACCATACTCTTCCCGCATTCCATTTCTTCTTCCAATTTTTTCTTCAGAGCTTCATCACTCTGCATTTTTTCAAGCAGCAAGCCGCTGCCGATAATTAGATCTCCTCCTTTAAGGTCGTTTGCCAGTTGAATTTGATTTTCTCTTAAAAAAGCCAGAAGCTCCTTGTCGTCATCGGCAACAAATACTTTTTTCCCATACAGCCGCTCGGGGACAATCGGTTTTATAGTCCTGACTCGCCAGGATGACAGGATCGTATGCTCTATACCCTGTGGCTGTTTAAGCATACGTGCATTTAGCCGCCATGTGCCGCTCGCTGAAGGTAGTACAAATGAAACAGGGATTTTATGTCTTTCATAGGGTAACAATGAATGTGTCACTGTGTTGCCAGGCCCATGCCTTTTTGTGGTGTATTCATCCGATACATACAGTTCACAGCTGATTTCAACGGTTTTATCGGTTTCATTATACAAATATAATGTTGCATCCGCCTTCTGTCCGCAGTTAAAGTTCCTGTCCCAGATTTCAAGGCTGACGGAAACAGGTGCATATGCCGCGGTAAGCGCATCCCATACAGGCTTGGGCGACGCATACTTCAATGGGCCAAGAAAATGATGGTTCCCATCATCACGGCTTCCGAGAGCACAAAACGGAGAAAAGCCTGCCGCTCCCAGCCGCCGCCAATACTCGGCAATCGCTGCATTGGCTTCGGTATGAAGTTCAAGCCTCAGCTCCTTTGAATGATTTTTACCAAGAAAGCGCAGAAAACTCTCTGCCAGAGTTGGATAACTACCCGGATTGCAATCGCCGTCCAGGTAGTTGCCTCCGAATTCATCAACAACGATCGGCCCGTCAAACTGCTCTGCAGTGTCATAATAGATGCCCACATTCTCAAAAAGACTCCACCAATATTTATGAACATGGGTAATGT
>CALMWN010000233.1 GCA_937873555.1 uncultured Clostridia bacterium | reverse complement strand
TATCATCAATAATTTTATTAAAGAAGTCGACAGGCACCACTATTTTTTTCATTTAATTCAAAATAAGAAATATCTCTATAATAAAAAATCAGGATGAAATAAAACTTTCACCCTGATTTTGGAGGTTTGAGCTCTTTTATGTGTAATCATCTATACATATTATATTGATACTGGGTAACGGACATATTACCCTGAAAAATTCGCATATTGGAAATGCAAGTTGTTATATTGATAAAATAGAAAAATTTTAAAGATATTTATATATCATTTTCCCTTAATCGGATATGCTCCGTTTCAAATAAGTTACTTAACTTTACGCGGCGCATGTTTCATGTATTATGAGTTTGTTACTATCACCAGCACTTTTAGAGTCGAGGAACAAAGAAACGTTTTGTACATTTTTCATGATAACTGTTAATAAGGTCGTTTAGACTCAACCATATTTATTTAGTAATGGTCACTTTATTCAACCCTCTTGGCATATCAGGATTCAACCCCTTTGCAATGGCTAGTTGACATGCGAAAATCTGACCCACTACTATGTTAAAAAAAGGTGAGATAATGTCATTGTCAGTCTCTGGTATGTCGAATGAGGTATTAGCCGCTTCAACTATACTTGAATTATTTGAAACAATAATCAGTTCTGCCTTTATTTCTTTTAGCTTTTTCACCATTTCTGAAGCATATTTCAGGCAAGGACCTTCTGGCGCATATAGAATTACCGGCGTATCTTTTTCAATCATTGCAAAAGGCCCATGGTAAAAATCTGAAGTTGCATACCCCTTTGCTCTTACATATGTGGTCTCCTGGATTTTCAAAGCCGCCTCCAGAGCAATCGGGTAATTTATACCTCTTGAAAGTACAAAACATTCATTCATGTATCTGTATCTTTGAACTTTTTCTTTTATATCTCCTAAAGTCTGAATTGTAGATAAAACCTTTGTCGGGACTCTATCCAGTTCAGATTCCATACTACTGTCGTTGCTCCATACAGCAGTCAATCTGGCAATTAAGTACATTTGTGAAGTAAATGTTTTTGTTGCTGCAACACTTTCTTCTATGCCTGCATCAGTGTACAGATGAAACCTGGATTCAAGAGCTAGCGGAGAATCCAGGTAGTTAGTTATACTTACTGTTACTCCACCAGATCTGTTGGCTTCCCTTAAGACTTCCAGGACATCCGCTGCCTTTCCGGATTGAGAAATACCAATGACAAGACAATTCTTAAAACTCATTCTCTTGCCATAGACAGTCACAACAGATGGAGCAGCAAGTGATACAGGTATACCAAGGCAGCATTCAATTACATATTTGGCATATATCCCGGCATGATCAGAAGTCCCCCTTGCAGCAATAACTATTGAATGGATATTTGAGATTTTCAGGACTTCAACGATTTCATGAATTATCCTTTCATTTGTGACGCCGCACCTTTCCAAAATCTTTGGCTGCTGCATAATTTCTTCCCACATTTTTACCATGTTCTTTTCTCTCCATATCAATATATTATTAATTTAACTATTCAGTTCAGCAATGCAGCTATTGCAGTGCCTACAAGCGTTGCATTATCTGCCTTTACAAATTCACAATATAATTCCTTTTCCTCATTTAAATATCGTTTAATGTAGTACTCAAGCTTGGACCTGAAAAGCTTTGATTTGTAGAAAGTTGTTCCTTCTGCGGTTATGCATACGGGTTTACATGGATTTTTACCCTTTCCGGTCTTGATAATTATGGAGGAAATACATACTGTCACAAGCTTTGCAGATCTTTCTACTATTGAATCAATCAGGTGATATAAAAGCAAATGGTCATCTATTCTTCCCCCGCTTATACTTTTACAGCATTGGGAAAGCCGTCCATTTGAATACGGATAATATAAAAACTCATCAATTTCTTGAGAGTTCAAAGCATCAATTTTATTAAATTCATGCGTAAAATGGTGTGAAAACAAATTTTCGTTGATTGCCTTTTTAATAGCCACATACACAAGACTTCCCTGATACCTTCCGGATATCATTTTCTCAAATATATGTTCTCCCTTATCCAGAGTTTCATTGTCAAGTTCAACATCCAAGACGCTTCTTCCAATAGCTTCGTAATCTCCAGATTCGACATTTATAATCATCGAGCCATCCTTGTCCAATACATCAGCTGCCTTTTTAATATTTCTGCTTTCCTCAATGTAACAACAATTTGTCCCTGTACCAAGGATAAACCCGATGTAGCTGTCGAACATCCTATCAGGATATGCAGCTCGTCCTCCAAGAAGAGTAGCCACTGTATCATTTAGCATTACAATTTTTCTGTCTTCTCCATAACCCAGTTCATTTATGCGTTTGAGCAGGTTCTCCCCTATAAGGTCTCCTACAAGTCCCTTCACCTGCAGCTCTTTACTTAACATCAAAAGCCGTCCGTCCTTATTGGGAAGTATCTCTGTATGATAAGAAAAACAGAATCCGATTTTATTGCTTTTATGCAAGACAGGACTTATATAGCTTAATATATTTCTGTAAAACTCATCCCTTGATATTTCGCTTTTTGCCCCAGGAATGGGATAAGTTCTGTAATCCTGGATAACAGGCAGCTTTTTTTTGTCAAAATGTACTACAGCCACTCTGAAATTCGTTCCTCCTGCATCCAATACAATGACCTGCTCCACTTCAGGTATTTCCCCTTCCATCGTTAAATATGCAGGTATCATGCGGTGTTTCTCCCTATTGCTTTCAAGACCATTTTCCATATCCTTTATAAAAGCTTTACAATTAGCTTCAATATCAATACTGTTAATATCCATACCATATTTTTTTAAGAAATTTAATACTATAACCTTTTCATTGTTCATAAATCATCCCCACACTATTTCTTAGATTTCCGAAATTAAAACCTCACGGCCCTCCCGAATAGAACAATAGGCAGCTAATGCAACTATCGCACTATTGTATCCGTCCTGACCTGAAATCATGAAATCATATCCTGCTTCATAAGACATAATAACATCATTAATCATCATCATATCTTTGTCTTCACCATAATAGCTCCATTCTGCCTTACTTTTTTCATTTGAAAAAACCTGATTTTTTTCTGCAAAATAGTCGATAAATATTGAGCCTTCTGTCCCTATTATATTCATTGTAAGGTCTCTTCCGTATGGAAATGCAGCTGATCTGGACCAACTTGAGTCCAAAGAAACGAAAACTCCGTTTGGATATTTAAAATTAACAAATGAAACGTCGTCTACTGATATTCCATCATAAAGCCTATTTGCACATACGGCATATACAGAATCGGGCACACAGCCTAATAACCAGTTTACAAGATCGGCAACATGTACAGTATGGTCTATTACTGATCCTCCTCCAGACAGTTCGGGCTTTACAAACCATCCACCAGGCATAGAACCTTTATTTGTTGCCTTTATTCCAATTAGCTTGCCTATTCTTCCTTCTTCAACAGCCCTTTTTGCATTCAAGAATGAGTGTACATACCTGTTCGGAAAGGTAGTCATCAATTTAACTCCATTTATACTGCAAGCTTTCAGCATTTCAGCCATACTTGCTTTCGTTATGCCAAGCGGTTTTTCACAGAGTACATCCACTTTCTTAGCCGCAGCAGCTAATGTAAGCTGTTGATGTAGTGCATTTTCAGAGCAGACAAGTGCAAAATGCGGCTTTTGTTCAAGAAGCTCATTACAGTTGCTATAATACTTTATTCCAAACTTTTCAGTATAAGGTTTTACTCTATCAAAATTGTCATCATATATTCCAATTATCTCAGCTTTGTTATTTGCAAGCAGGCAATTCACATAAGTATGAGTATGTACATGGGCAACGCTAAATATTGCTACCTTAATACTATCCATAAAAATCACACCACCTTTACAGAGATAGACTGCCCACACATATCCGCAATTCTACAGGCATATATAAGATCATCAATATCCAAGATTGAATCATCTCCCATATTAATGCTCTTTACAATATCAATCAGCATCAATTTATAGGGATTATGATTTGCAGCGTTAAGAGAACAATCCAGACTAAAATGTTCGGAGTTTAATCCTCCACCAATAATCCTTGAAGAATCGGCCAATAAACTGTCGAAGCATATATTACCCTTACTCCCACTTAACTCATAAGCTTTAGAGAATTCACCCTTATATCCGAAAAGAGCCTCGATATTAACAAGCACACCACATTTCATTACAAGAGTCATAACAGCGTAGTCAACCCCTTCAAGCGTCCGGTGATAGCCAAATGCTGATTCCACTTCTCCAAAAAGCTGCGTAATAAGATCTATATCGCAAACCATAAGTTGATATATACAACCTCCGGACAAATCAAAGTCATTATACCAATTCTGTTCTTTGTTGTTAGCTTTGGGGCAATATCTTCTAATATTTACAACACCAATGTTGCCAATTGTATTATTATTTAAGTGTTTCCTGACATCAAAAATATTGGCAAAATACCTGTCAAACATTGCTGGAATCAGCCTGAGATTTTTTAATTTGAAATACTCTGCAAGCTCAATAATATCATGGCTGTTCAGTGCGGGAGGTATCTGGCAGATAACATTCTTTCCAAAATCAGCAGCCTTTTTAGCCATATCATGCTGCATATACGCTGGTACACACAACATTACCGCATCACAATCGGAGCGTAAAAGATCGCAATAATCACCTACTATATTTATATCTTTAATACTCTGTTTAACTTTTTCCATATTGCAGTCATAGACTGCAGAAATTTTCAGTTCATCAATTTCTTCAACGGCATTGATGTATACTTTGGCAAGGCTGCCATATCCTGCTAAGGCACTGTCTCTTATACACATCTCCGAGCCCACGAGACAGGCAGA
>CALMWN010000232.1 GCA_937873555.1 uncultured Clostridia bacterium | reverse complement strand
TTGAATAAACAAGTATTACTTTTTCTTCAATAGAAATTTACACTGCAAAATTTCCGCAAATTAATGATGTAACAAAGTAGTACTAATACATTGAATAAAATTTCCTATATATTATTATGTGGTTTTATTTGCTTATATGCCAATGCACGAGAGTATGTGGAAATATTAATATTATTGCAACAACCGATAGCTCTGATTACTGGAAAATTCACTCCGATTAGTTGTAATATAAGATGAAGAAAATATTCAATACAATTTCATGTCCCAGAAGCCGGACATGAAATGATAAATTGCTGTATCTTCTTCATCTTATCAAGCAAGGAATATAAGCTGAATTCAAAAAACTTAATTCAACTTATATATATAAGCTTTTTCATCTTTTTTATAGGAAATGTATGGGAAATATATGAAATGATTTCAATATTATAGAAAAATATGGTAGTATAATATTTAGCATTATATGAAGCATTGTCAAATTAATGAATATTAAGGAATTATATGGCGGTGTAAAACATGAATGATAGAATAAAAGTTATGCTTTCGACAGAAGGTACATATCCTTTTCACCAGGGAGGAGTGAGTACCTGGTGTGATCTATTGACCAAGAAACTTACAGGGGTTGATTTTATCCTGTACAGTATCATAATGAATCCCTTTGTCATCCAGAAATTCAGCATCCCAAACAGTGCCAGGCTCATTAAGGTGCCACTGTGGGGGACGGAAGAGCCTAGTGAGCACCTGAGTATACCGTTTTCAGAGGTTTATCTGGCTAAAAAGCGCACAGTAGACAAGGTTGTACAGGATCGTTTCATACCTTTATTTAACGATTTACTCAAGGAGATTATAAGTATTGATAAGAACCCTGTTGCTTTTGGAAATGTTCTGGTTGAAATGTATAAGTACTTTCAGGAATATGAATACAAAAACAGCTTTAAATCTGAATTAACATGGAATTTTTATAAGGATTATATAAGAAAATCAGCCCTTGACAGGAGAAATAAAATTGCCATACCAAGTGTTCACTCAATGATCCAGAGCCTCGGTTGGGTATATAGGTTTTTGAATATTTTAAATACTCCTGTTCCTAAAATGGATGTATCCCATTCTGCTGCAGCTGCATTCTGCGGGATACCATGCGTTCTGGCCAAGCTCCTGTATAAGACTCCATTCTTGTTGACTGAGCATGGCGTATATCTTCGGGAACAGTATTTGTCACTTTCCCAGAGAGGGTATCCTGAATATCTGAACAGTTTTTTAATACGTCTTATTCATTCTGTATCAAGCCTTAGTTATGAGTATGCGGATCAGATATCACCGGTATGCAATTATAACACCCGGTGGGAAAGGAAATTTGGTGTGGAACCGGAAAGGATAATGACTATTTATAACGGAGTGGATGAAGAAAGGTTTCTTCCCTGTACAGTACTAAAAGCTGCCAGGTTTCCCACCGTTGTGACTGTTGCAAGGGTGGATCCCGTAAAAGATATCATTACATTAATAAAAGCAGCCGCTGCTGTTAAAAGAAAAATACCCGAAGTCCGATTTATTGTCTACGGTTCGGTATCTGTACCCAAATATTTTGACGAGTGCTTGCAGCTTAGGAGCAAATTAGGATTGGAGGAGACGTTCATTTTTGCCGGACATACAAATGATATGTCTGCAGCATATCAGAGTGGGGATGTAATTGCTCTTTCAAGTATAACAGAAGCTTTTCCTTACTCTGTAGTTGAAGCCATGATGGTAGGAAAGCCGATTATTGCAACCGACGTGGGAGGTATCAGGGAGGCATTGGGTGAGCACGGGATGCTGGTAAACCCCAGACAGCCTGAAGAACTGGCTCAGGGGATATTCGAGCTGTTGAAAAACCCTGACTTGCGCAATTCGATGGCAATGAAAGCACGCAACAGAGCATTAAGGTATTTTACAA
>CALMWN010000231.1 GCA_937873555.1 uncultured Clostridia bacterium | reverse complement strand
CTACACTATCCTCTTCGTCGGCAGCGTCAGATGTGTATAAGAGACAGATATGCTATATCTTGAAAGGGTGTCGTAATGTTTGATAATATGGATAAATTTTTGTACGTTATACCATTTGCTATAGCTGTTTTATTGATTGCAAGTTATCTTGTTTCAATTATTAAGACCAACATGGTTGTAATATTGAAGTACTCAAATGAGGGTGGCAAAAAAGTATCCTTTGTTCTGCAGAAGCTCTTTAAGCTTATCCCACGCGACTCGAAATTAAGAAAATTTTATGCAAATTATATTCTTAAATATTCAAATTTGAAGTTTGAGAGACTGGTTGAGATAAAAGCATATTTATTCATAATAGCAATGGCATTTTTCCTTACTATGTACTTTACAAACATTAAATTCTTTTCAAGCAGTGTTTTTAACAGTTTTAAGTATAAGGTGGATTTTGCATACGAATACCATGGCGTCGAGAATGAAACTGAAGCACTTAAACAGGAACAGAAATATCTTAACCAAGCTATTAAAGAAATTGGGAAAAATGTATCTGTACAATCTGCGGAGGATGCTCAGCAATTGATAAGGTCAATGGTAACGGAAAGAAAGTATGACCTCCAGGAGCCGATTGAGACACTTGCCAACAAAGTGTATTACAGGCTGAAGGATTACTATGGAGTCAGACGCTTGAACTTATTACCGTATGCCTTCCTTGCGTTAATTATTTCTTTTATACCGGAATTGATACTGGCTATCAGAAATAAAATTATTGTTTCAAGTACTCGAAAGGAGCTCGTTTTTCTAAAGAAGCTTATAATTCTTAATGGGAGTATCCCTCCAGTTGATTTTTTTGAGGTACTTGAATTATTGATAAACAAGTCCCGATATTATAAGCCAATACTGGAGGATATACGTGATAAAAACCTAGCTAACTCTATAGATAATAAGAAGATTTATTCAAATTTGATTGAAGATACTAATAATCTGGATGAAAAGCTATTTTTCGAGAAATTGGATGAAGCTAATAATTATAATTTTGAGCAAGCAATTAGAAATATTACTCATGAATTCGAGCTTGACAAAAGAGAAATGGACAGGCATTTGCAAAAGCAGGTATCCAAAATTCAAATTAACGGGTTTATAGGGTTTTCAATTATTATCCTTTTGATGTTTGTGATTATAGTAATAGTATGGGTTAATACATACGACATGAGCGATTTGGGATTTTAAATATAAAGGGGGGATGTACTATGGAAGACCTGGCACAAGACGTTATAATAACGGCGCTTATTGTTGTTTTGCTCTTCGGTGTTGTTCAGCTTGCAAGAGGTAACATTGACATCATTCAGAAGACTGCTATGGTAACAAATAAGACCGATAAAATAAAACAGGAATCGTTACTTCCTTTGAGCAAGGGTGCAGTGATCGGTTCCGATGTGGTATCAGTTATACGGTTTTACAGTAGTGATTCAACAGTAAGTATTCAAGTAATCGAGGTTGGTGGTGCAACTAAACTGTATCAATCAGAAAATTATGACAGGAATATTTTTAATATTCCATATGAAAGCAAGTTCAACCAAAGCTTGTTCTATAGCGGTAATAAGATTGTTCAGGCAGTTTATACGGAAATTAATTAAACAATAAATGAAAGGGGATTTGCAAATGGAAGGTTTATTAAAATGGGTAATTGGGTTTGCACTGGTATTGGTTATTATAGGAACTGTTGTATCCGGGCAGGTAGCCAATATTAAAAACAATGCGGACAAGGGGCAGAAGGACCAGCAGAAAGTTGATGTTCTGCTGACTGAGGCTGATGCTGTGACAGGGATAACTGTTAAAAATTATATCAGCCAGGCAATTGCTGTAAACTCTGGGTTGACGGTTACTTACACAAACACAGGAGGAACTGCAGTACCTATAACATCGGGAGGAACTATGCCTACGAATATAAAGGATAAGTCGCTGTACAATATAACAAAATCATATAATGCTAACGGTGAATTATCAGCCGTCACCTGTACGCAAAAAGATATGAGTAATTAGAATGGGGAAACAATATCCCCATTCTAATCTAATGAGGTAGTTTATGGCGGGAAAATTATTAGCGCAAATAGTAGGAACAACTATTGTGGCATATTTAATAATGTTCACAATCCTTTTTTACAATCATGAGGAAATAAAAGCAAATGTAAATGAGGTTAATTATAGTGTTGCAGAGTCAATAAGCACTACAGGGATCCTAAATGAATCTACATATTCGTATTTAAAGGATAGTATCAATAGGTTTGGCAACTACAAGATACTAGTTAAACTGGAAAAAAGAATTAAGCAAGGTGTTTATGATACTTTTTATGACAGTGACATTGAGATTGAGGAAGCGTTTATTTCTAATGATTTCAGTAAAATAGAGGTATTTAA
>CALMWN010000230.1 GCA_937873555.1 uncultured Clostridia bacterium | reverse complement strand
GTATAGATACGCAGTATATAGTAATAAAAAAATCAATACGCGTTTCTACATCATCGCAGATATCAAACCAGATGAAAGTAAGGTATCTGCTCAACCTGCATAAACATTAACTGTATCAAGCATAACAATGTTTTATAGATTTTTGGACATAAGACCAAAACCATGCAAGTTTATCATTTGTAAACATAGATTAATTTTAATCTTTTTTAAATTTTATGTCAAGAATCAATTACAGCGCGGCTTATTCCATCAATAATGTCGATTTTATACCACCTGTCGGCGATTTCACTCAAGTGTTTGTTATGTGTAACCATTATTACCTGCCGGTCAAACATTTTACTTATCTGTTTTAAAAATTCTGCAACCTGCACAATATATTCGTCACTTACATGTTTTGCAGGCTCATCCAGAATAATCGGGCCGCTTATTTCAAGATTGCTGCTTTGAAGCATCGCTATCCTTATTGCAAGGGAAATAATATCAACAACCCCGCCGCCTCTGGCCTCCTGCGGTTTTGTCCTGATGCTGTCTCCGTTTATGTTGCTTACAACATAGAACTCTGCTTCAGGCCTTCCCCTCACTTCACTTATTTCTATTTTAAACTCTATGTTGGAATCAAAAATGTATTGAAGACAATTGGTAACCAGTGTTTCTATCTGTTTCCTTGATTGTTCCCTAGCAAATTCCGATACCTTATGCAGCAATATCCTTACATTTTCAAGAATATCAATGTTGTTCAAAATATTTTGAAGATTTGATTGCAGGTTTGTCTTTTGTTCCTTAAGCTGGGATTCCTTGCCCTTTTCATTGAAATAATATTCCTTCAGGGCTTCCTGCCTCTTCTTCAGTTCCCGGAATTCTTTCATGTATTCCATCCGACCAACTTCCTTTACATACAATTTTTGCACTTGAAAACTTATTCATCCTCCCTTATATTTTTCCCTTGTATTTACCGTTTTGCCAGACTTGGAATTTCTGCCGGAATCGCGCATTACTGCAGTCCTCAAAGGTTTTATAAGGCATTTGCTTCCGAAGCCTATCAAGTCTTTCCTGTCTGCTTCAATCAATGCTTCATGTACAAGTTTGTAGTTTTCCTTCTTTCTGTACTGGAGTAAGGCCCTCTGCATCGCCTTTTCCTTTGGAGACCTTGGGACGTAAACCTTTTTCATGTTTCTGGGGTCAATTCCGGTATGGAACATACAGGTCGACAGCGTTCCCGGAGTCGGATAAAAGTCCTGAACCTGTTCAGGCATATATCCCAAGTCCCTTAAGTATTCAGCAAGCTCTACAGCCGCTTTCAGGTCACTTCCCGGATGGCTGGAAATCAGGTAAGGCACAAGATACTGCTCCTTACCGATTTTTCTGTTTATTTCATAGAACTTTTTCACAAATCTGTCATAGACCTTTCTCCCCGGCTTACCCATCTTATCCAGCACCCTTTCCACGACATGCTCCGGAGCAACCTTAAGCTGACCGCTTACGTGGTGTTCGCACAATTCGTAGAAGAAATCATCATTTTTATCCAGCATTAGATAATCATACCTGATTCCTGAGCGGATAAAAACCTTCTTGACCTCAGGAATGTTTCTTAGTTTCCGTAAAAGTTCCAGGTATTCGCTGTGATCCACTATAAGATTCCTGCAGGGTTCCGGGTAGAGGCATTGCTTTTCCTTGCACACCCCGCTTTTGCGCTGCTTTTCACATGCAGCATGGCGGAAGTTTGCCGTAGGCCCGCCGATATCATGTATGTACCCCTTGAAACCCGGCAGCCAGGTCAACTTTTGGGCCTCATGAATGATCGATGCCTGGCTTCTGTTTTGTATCACCCTTCCCTGGTGAAAGTTGATAGCGCAGAAAGAGCATCCCCCATAGCAGCCTCTGTGACTTGTTATGCTGAATTCGACCTCATTTATGGCAGGTATTCCGCCGTCCTTCTCATACATAGGATGGTATGTCCGTTCATAGGGCAGTGAATAAATCCTGTCCAGTTCTTTCATATCCATGGGAAATGCCGGCGGATTCTGGACAAGGAACCTGACTCCATGCTTCTGGACAAGAGTACGCCCGTTTACGGCATCCTGTTCATCATACTGTATTTTGAAAGCCTGTGCATATTTGAGCTTGTCTCCGCCCACTTCTTCATAGGATGGAAGAATGATGCAATCATGGGGAAGTCTGTCCAGGCTTGATAAATAGGCTGTGCCTCTGACATTTCTTATTTCTCCGACAGTAACTCCATTTTTTAACAATTTGGCTATTTCAAGTACCGGTTTTTCGCCCATGCCGTATATAAGCAGATCAGCTTTTGAATCCTGTAAGACAGACCTTCTGACCCTGTCCTCCCAGTAGTCATAATGGGCAAATCTCCTAAGACTTGCCTCAAGCCCTCCTATGATGACAGGAATGTCCTTGAAGGCTTCCCTTACACGGTTGGCGTATACAATAACCGCTCTGTCCGGGCGAAATCCGGGTTTGCCCCCCGGAGAGTATAAATCGCCGCTTCTAGGTTTCTTGCCGGCTGTAAAATGATTCACCATTGAATCAATTACTCCAGAAGAAATCAATACGGCATATTTAGGACGTCCTAACGTCATAAAGTCATTAACATTATGCCAGTCCGGCTGGGCTATTATGCCGACCCTGTATCCTTCACTTTCCAGCAGCCTTGTTATTATCGCATGACCAAAGCTTGGATGATCCACATATGCATCTCCGCTGATATACAGGAAATCAAGCTGCTCCCAGTTCCTGTCCTCCAGATCCTGTTTTGTAACCGGTAAAAAACTCATCGTTGCACCTTTCCTGGTATTATTCCAATAATTTCACTTTATCTTAAAAAGTATAACACAAAAACCGGCAGTTTAACCACCGGTTTTGAAATGAATAACTTTGCCTGTCTTTTATCGTCAAGAAACCAATTCCTTGAATTCATTCATATTCTTTATTGAATTAAAAGCCCTGTTCGTACGGGCATCCTCTCTCAGGCTCTCATTCAATTCAAAGGCTTTCTTCAGGTTGTCAATCGCAATGTCGTGCTTGTTTAAAAGCGAATAAACAATTGACATGCTGTAAAACAATTCATAATCGTCAGGCTTGAATTTCAACGCTGATTTATATACTTCAATCGCCTGGCTGTATTTTTTCATTTCCATTAATGCAGCGCCCAGATGGTAATGAATTTCGTATTCGTCAGGTTTTATTTCCAGCGCATTTTTATATGCTTCTGCAGCTTCATAGTATCTTCCCATTTCTGAGAGGGTTATTCCCATATTGTAATACAGGCTGTACTCCTCCGGGTTTTTCTTCAAGCCTTTGATGTATATGTCCAAAGCTTCAAGATGCCGTCCCTGTGTTGATAAAATGATTCCCAGGTTGTTATACGCTTCAATAAAATCTTCCTTGAGCTCAAGGACCTTTTTAAACGAACTTATGGCTTCTTCCTGACTGCCCAGCTCATCCTGGGCAATAGCCATGTTGTAGTAGGCGTTGAAGCTCTTAGGATTTATGGAAACGACTTTTTTAAAGCATTCAACCGCTTCTTCCTTTTCTCCGGAATGATACAGGGAAGTTCCCAGGTTGTAAAGCGACTTGTATTCACCCGGCACTAATTTTACGAGTTTTTTATAGATTTCCACCGCCTGTTTGAATTTCTGCATTTCCGCAAATACCCTTCCCAGAGCTTCATAGCCTTCTGCTTCAGACGGATTCAGCCTGATGCATTCTTCGAGTTCATTTACTGCGTCCTGATGCCTTTTCATTTCAATATAAAGGGATGCAATTGCCAAATGTGCCTTGTAATTTCCTGTGTCGTTATCAACTATCTTTTTGTAATATTCAAGGGCTTCTTCCTTTCTTCCAAAAGCCATCAGAGCCCTGGCAATATTTTCACTGGCATCCTCAAGATTGGGGTTGATTTCCAGTGATCTCCCGTAGGCATCAATCGCATTCTCGTACCTGTGAAGCTTGAATAGAGAATTGCCAAGGTTGTAGTATACCATGAACTCTTCATATTTTATTTCAGCTGCGGTCTTGTTGTTTTCCGACTTATCCCTGCCTTTGACGACTGCAAAAATATCTTTGGGAGTTTCCATATCACTGATGATGAATTCATTAACCTCCAGAACCTTCCTGTAACTTTGAACGGCATCCCCATAGTTGCCCTTCCAGTAACATATGTTGCCATGGTTAAAATATAGTGAAGGGCAGTTTCTTATAAGTTTGAGGAGTGTGTCATATATTTCCAGAGCATTGTCGTAATCCTTGTTTGAAATGAAAACATTGGCTTGAGTAAGGCTTTTCTTGATGTTTTTCTGTATATCATCCTTGTTCAGGTTCAGATCCCTGATCAATTCAGTAATCTGTCTTTCCCCGATGATTGGTCTTAAGTGTTTCTTGTCTTTGTTTGTATCCGGTGCATTGCTTTCCCTCTGCACAGCTTCTATAAAACCTTGAAATACTCCCTGTTCCTTGACTTTCCGCACCATTTTTATCCAGTCATATGTAAGGAATGACGCAGGCAGCACAATACCGAACAATATGTAACATGCTTCAATGAAGTTTGTTCTTATGATATTCACGTCATTAAGAAAGCTTATCAGCGCCAGTGTCACGCTAAAGATCTGAAGGCATAGTGACAGGAGAATTATTGGTTTTCTCCTTAAAAAAAGCCGGTATGACATGTAACACAGTAAAATCAGCATCAATAACACAGTAAAACCAACTATTACGGACACATCTTCCCCTCCAATACTTATTGACTGTTATCCGACATCTGCTTCTCCTGAAGTTGCTGTCTGGTCATCAGTACTTGTCTCGGCTTGCTGCCTTCATATCTCCCCACTACTCCCCGCTCTTCCATCTGGTCCACTATCCTGGCAGCTCTTGCATATCCGACCTTGAACTTCCTTTGGATAAGGGATACCGATGCCTGGCCGGCCTCAACGACAAGTTCAATAGCTTGTGGCAATAGTTCGTCATTATCTCCCGGATCATTTTCCTCCTGCGTGTTTTCATTGTTTATCTCTTCTATTATATCTTCGTTATATTCAGCGCTCCCCATTGATTTTATGTGGCTTACAACGCTCTCTACTTCCTTGTCGGTTACAAAAGCACATTTAATTCGTATCGGCTTGGGCTCCCCAACAGGGTAGAAAAGCATATCCCCTTTGCCTAACAGCTTCTCTGCCCCTGCCATATCAAGTATTGTCCTTGAGTCAACCTGCGATGTAACCGCAAAGGCTATTCTGGAAGGTATATTGGCTTTTATCACGCCTGTAATAACGTCTACAGACGGCCTCTGAGTGGCAATTACAAGGTGCATACCGGCTGCCCTTGCCATTTGAGCCAACCTGCATATAGAGTCTTCAACTTCATTTGGAGCAACCATCATCAGGTCTGCAAGTTCGTCAATTATTATTACGATCTCCGGTAGTAAACCTATTTCACCGGATTCTTTCAGCAGGGCGTTGTACCCTTTAATGTCACGTGCGCCTCTTTCGGCAAAAAGCTTGTACCTGTTTATCATTTCCTGGACTGCCCAGTTCAAGGCACCTGCAGCTTTTCTAGGGTCGGTCACTACAGGTATCAGCAGATGAGGAATACCGTTATATATTCCCAACTCGACAACCTTAGGGTCAACCATCAAAAGTTTTACCTCACCCGGTGAGGATTTATACAAAAGGCTTATAATTATGCTGTTTATGCATACGCTCTTCCCTGCGCCTGTTGCACCCGCTATCAGCAGGTGAGGCATTTTTGCTATATCACCGATGATGTTTTCCCCGGAAATATCCTTTCCTATGGCAAATGCAAGTTTTGACTTGTGCTGGGTAAATTCGACCGTTTCAAGTACCTCTCTCAAATACACGGTTTCCATTTCCTTATTGGGCACTTCTATCCCAATCGCAGCTTTCCCCGGGATAGGGGCCTCTATTCTCACTCCAGAAGAAGCAAGGTTCAATGAAATATCATCCGAAAGATTTACTATCCTGCTTACCTTGACCCCCGGACTGGGCTGAAGCTCATACCTTGTTACTGCCGGACCCCGGCTTACATTGATTACCTTTGCTTCGACCCCAAAGCTTTTCAATGTGTCCTCAAGCTTTTTCGCACCTTCAATAGCAGAATTCTTGTGGTTCCTGGCATTTTTACCTTCATCATAATTCCCCTTCAGAAGATCAAAACCGGGATACCTGTAATCGCCGCTCCTGTTTTCATTCAATTTTATCTCCTTGCTGATATTCTCTTTCCGGGCAGGGCTTTCGCTTTTGTTCACCGCAGCCTCTGCAGCCGCCTTCTTCTTTATATCCTTTAAATCCCTTATTACCATTTCTTCCGGCTCGATATTATCTTCGTACAGCAGATTGTCCGTGCCTGTTGAAACCGGTGCATCCGTTTTTTCTCTAAGTTCCCTGACGGTCTTTTCTATCTTGAAATCAATTATCTTGGGTCTGAATTCCAGCTTGAGATTTTCACCCTCGCCGATGATATCAGGTTCATAGCCCGACTCTTCCAGGCTGTCTTTGGCATCTTTTCTATTTTTCTTAACCTTTTTAGCCTTTCGAGAAAAGAAAAGCCTTATATTGTATATGAAATTGGCTATTGAAATGTTGGTAAGCAGAATAATATCTATAATTGAAAGCGTCACGAGCAGTATAATCGTCCCAAGAACCTGGAAAAACAGAAGGAACGGTATGCTGATCATCCCGCCTATCACTCCGCCCCCATTTAGTCCCTTGCCTTCATTGAAGAATCTTATTATGCTTTTTACCGCGCTCAGGTTTTCATAATCTTTGGGATTGTAGGAGCCTGTATGCAAAAGAGCCGATACAAGAACAAGGAGTATTACCGTATAAATAGCACGTAAGTTGAAATTGCTGTCATTTTTTTTCAGTATGACAAATACTGCATAAACTATCACAAGCGGAGGTATCAAAAAGGCTGTTCGGCCAATAATTCCCAGAAGCAGTCCTCTTGCATACTCTCCAAATATCCCTACCGAACCTGTCAAAACAAAACTCAGCATTATAAGTATTCCTAGTGAAAGAAGTATGATACCGGTAATTTCATGATTATATTTCGAAATACCGGTACTCTTTTCAGTGTATTTTTTCTTTTGTAGTTTTTTGAGCTTCACGTTTACACCCCCGGCCGGAAATATTGAAGAATATATCCCGGCAGCTATAAAGTTCAACAGGTATTTCCACCATTTAACGAACAGATTTCATAGCAATAATATCATATTTTTTTTCCATTTACTATATTTAAATATTTTATCCGGATTAAAAGTAAAACTACCTATGAGGTAGTTTATCAAGGCGTTCTTCTTATTATTGTTCCGGGCTGGAGCCTTGGGTCGAGAAATGCTTTTACCGATGTGCTTATCAATCTTTGAATGATATACCGGTTATTTTCCAAAGGTGAAACCTGTACCTTTTCTCCCAGGTAGTCAATCTCCAGGAAACTGTTTGTATTTTCTGAACATTGATTCCCGAAGACGATTTCATACGGAATAATTGAATATAAGATCACTGCAGCGCACCTCTTTCCATGCCTGAAGTACTGTTTTTCTTTTCTCTGTTGAGCTTTATCATTTCATACAGCTTCTTAAGAGCTTCCGCAAGACCTCCGACTTCATTTATCAACCCCCGTCTTACTGCTTCCTCTCCGAACAGTACAGTGCCGACATCATTTGCAAGTTCTCCTGTTTTTAACATCAGTTCTCTGAACATATCCTTGGAAATATTGGAGTTCTTTGACACAAATTGTACAACTCTTTCCTGCATCTTATCAAAATATTCATAGGTTTGAGGTACGCCTATGATCATTCCGTTCAGTCTTAGAGGGTGAATTGTCATCGTGGCAGACGGTGCGATGAATGAGTAATTCGTCGATACCGCCATAGGGACTCCGATACTGTGACCACCTCCCAATACAAGTGAAACAGCCGGTTTAGACATGCTCGCTATCATTTCCGCGATGGCAAGCCCCGCCTCCACATCTCCTCCTACAGTATTCAATACAAGCAGGAGACCTTCGATATCTTCATTTTCTTCAATCGCTACCAGTTGAGGAATTACATGCTCATACTTGGTGGTTTTGTTCTGGGGCGGCAAAACCATATGCCCTTCTATCTGTCCTATTATTGTGAGGCAGTGTATGTTGCCCTTGGGATTAGAAATGGTTGATTGACCCAATTCCTTTATTATTTCCGTATTTTCGTGTTTCTCCTCTTTACTGCTGTCACTTTCCAGAGAAGATTTATTAAATGTAACTTTGTTTTCTGAAGTCAAATCATCACACCCATATACAATTTTTCCTATTTATTATTACATTTTGAAATAAAAATAATACTATATAAAAAAATAAAAAACCTGTCAATCGACAGGTTTTTTCATGCTTTCAATCAAATTATCTATATCTTTACCCATCATTCCATGCTTTACCGGTATCCTTCTTATGTCACTCAGATCAGACTGTTTGTCAACAAGACTGCCAAAACCGGTGAGTTGAATGTTAAAACCCAGTCCTGCAAGTATCCGTCTGTCATCTTCATTGCAAGCACCGCCCGGATAGGTAAAAATGCTGATACGCCTTTTCCCGAGATGGTTTTCGATGTCCTGTTGAGCGCTTGTCACGCTTTCTACAAGTTCTTCTTCGGTGAGATTTTGATGATTGCTATGGTGCAGACCGTGATTTGCAATTGTAATAAGTCCGCTGCTTTCCATCTCTTTTGCCTGTTCCCATGAAAAATGCTGGTATAACCCCGGAGTTTGTCCCACAGTTGAGGTCACAATTGAAATTACCGCTCTTGCATTATACTTTTTGAGTAACGGATAAGCATACTGATAGTTGCTGGTATATCCGTCATCCATCGTAATCATATATGGTTTCACAGGCAGCCTTGCATCGTCATTCTGTAAATACTCAGCCAGCTGTTCAAATGTTATGGGGTGATAACCCTGCTTTTTCAAATACGACAGATGCTCTTCAAACTCCTTTGGAGTAACCATTGTATCATACAGATTTTCAGGTATGTTGTCCTGAAAATGATGGTACATCAGTATCGGGATCTTTTCATTCTTTCCCGTAAAAGTTTTCAAATATTCATTAAGGCTGTCTTTTTCCTTTTCCGGATTTATTTCCGTCCCCTTGCTTTTTATTACTATGACGCCCTTGTAATAAAAAACATCTTTTTCAAGTACATCTTCCATTATTTTTCTTAGGGGAACAAAAATCTTGCCATGCATCTTTTCTACTGGATAATCGTATTTGAGTTCAACACCGTTTATCTCAAGTTTATTGTTGGAAATAGTGATAACAGCCGACTTTTTCCCCGATGTGACGGTAACAAAGCTGTATGAACTGTCAAACTTTATGTCCGCATCAAAGTAATCCATAATAAATCTTATTGGTACAAATACCGTACCATTTTTTGAAACGACTTCAACATCCGGATTTGTGCTGTCGACTAATTTTTCTACTCCATTGACATAAGCCAAAGGACTGCCGGAATAAATAATTATGGATTTTCCAGGGATGCCTTCACTGCCGGAAGATGCTCCCAGGGACTTGCCCTGCGGTACTTGAACAAAAACTATTGTAAGCATGAAAATCATAAGAACGGATATTACCTTGTTTTTAAAAAGTTTTCCGAGCGTTTTCATCAGTATATCGCTACATCCCTCACATAGATTTTTTATAATTGGTTTATATAATTGAGTTTTAATA